>CAKZSO010000012.1 GCA_937921255.1 Candidatus Bipolaricaulota bacterium | reverse complement strand
CCCCGGGGGCTTCCGGATGTGAACCTGGGCCGAGGGCTCGGTAAACGGGAAGAAGTCGGCCGAGATCCGCATCTCGTAGCCGGGACCGAAGAAGGCGCGGACGAACTCCTCGAGGATCCACTTGAGGTGGGCCATCGTGAGGCCCTTCTCCACCCACAGAAGCTCGATCTGGTGAAACACCGGGGAGTGGGTGGCGTCGGGGTTGTCTCGCCGGTAGCAGCGGCCCGGGCACACGATCCGCACCGGGGGCGGCTGCGACTTCATCACCCGGATCTGGACCGGGGAGGTGTGGGTGCGGAGGAGGACCCCGTCCTCGATGTAGAACGAGTCCCAGTCGTCCCGGGCAGGATGATCAGGCCCGATTGCCAGGGCCTCGAAGTTGTAGTAGTCCGTCTCCACCTCCGGGCCGCTCGCCACGTCGAACCCGAGCTTCATGAAGATGTCCTCGATCTCCCGCCGGACCTGGGTCAAGGGGTGAAGCCGCCCCAGCGGCCGCCACGTCCCGGGCAGGGTGAAGTCGTACCGCTCCGAGGCGAGCCGGGCGGCCACGGCCTCCCGCTCGACCTGGGCTTGCAGGGCCTCTAGCGCAGCGGTGATCTCGCCCTTGAGCGCGTTGAGGAGCTTCCCGGCCCCGGCCCGGGCTTCAGGCGGCAAGGTGCGCAGGGCATCGAACACGGCAGTGACCGATCCCTTGCGGCCGAGAAACCTGACGCGCAGGGCCTCCACCGCCTCCGGGTCGCGGGCGGAGGCGCTGGCGAGGGCCCACTCCCGCCGCACCGCCTCGCATCGCGCCCGCAGCTCATCCAGGACCATCGTGGGCCCGATTATACGGGTCAGAGCGGACCTTGGACACATGAACCGCCTCCTCTAGAATGGCCCACCACGGGCCGGCCCTGGAGGTGGCCCAGCGCTCTGCAGGAGGCGACGTGGATTACGAAGCACGGCGGGAGGGACTGTGGCGGAGGGCGCGCGAGCGCGAACTCGATGCGTTCGTGGTGATCAACGTGGAGCGATCGGACGGCGCCAACTTGCGGTACCTCACCGGGTTCACCGGGTCGTCCGGGATCCTCATCGTGAGCCCGCGCCCCCTGTTCATCACGGACTCCCGGTACACCGAGCAAGCGGACAAAGAGGTTGTCGGGCTCCCCATCGAGGAGACGCCCCCCCGCTGGATGTCCTGGCTCGCCGAGAAGCTGAGGTCGCTCGGGGTCAAGCGGGTGGGGATCGGCGCCCATCGCACGAGCCTCCACGTCTTCCAAGAGCTGACCCAGCTCGCCCCGGGGGTCGAGTTTGTCCCCCAACCGGGACTGGTCGAGGATCTACGGCGGGTCAAGGCGGAGGAGGAGATCGAGCGGATTGCTGCAGCTGCGAGGCTCACCGACGAGGGCCTGCGCTGGATCGTGGGGAGGCTCGCCCCGGGGCAGAGGGAGCGGGATGTGGCGCTCGACCTCGAGATTTGGTTTCGCCGCCAGGGCGCGGAGGACGCGGCATTCGACCTCATCGTGGCCAGCGGACCTGGGAGTGCGATGCCGCACTACCGGCCCCGGGAACGGAAGATCGAGCGCGGAGATCTTGTCCTGTTCGACATCGGCGTTCAGATGGATGGGTACTGTTCCGACTTGACCCGGGTCGTGGCCGTGGGAACGCCACCCGCGGAGGTGCGCGAGGTCTACCACCTTGTGCTCGACGCGAACAAGGCTGGCCTGGCAGCCGTGCGGGCGGGGAAGCCGGGTAGGGACGTGGATGCCGCCGCACGCGCGGTGATCGCCAACGCTGGTTACGGAGATCGGTTCGGCCACGGGCTCGGACATGGGGTGGGGCTGGAGGTCCACGAGGCACCGGGTGTGGGCCCGGTCTCGGAGGATGCACTTGCCGTCGGAAACGTGGTCACGATCGAGCCCGGGGTCTACCTCCCTGGGAAGTTCGGCGTCCGGATCGAGGACCTCGTCGCCGTGACCGCGGACGGCTGCCGGATCCTGTCCTCGTTCCCCAAGGACGAGCTCGTCGTCCTGTAGGGGATGGGGATGGACCTCGCCACCCTGGCCGCCCGCGTGGCGACTGAGACCCGAATCCCGGTCACCGGGCGGGACATCGAGCGGATCCTCGTCGCCCTTCTCTCCGCGGAGGACGTGTGGCGGATCGCCGAGCTCGCGCGGATCCCCCTTCTCGCCCTCTGCGCGGGGCTCCGGGCGCTCGCCGACGCGGGCTGGGTAAGCTGGGAGTCGTGGCTGGTGCGACTGACCGACGCCGGGGCTCAGGCTTGCACCCAACTGGGCCTTTCTCCGGCTCCCGCCCTCGACTGCCCCCGCTGCGGCGGGCGGGGGATCGAACTCGGGCTCCTCAACCAGCTTTCCGCGGCGTTCCACGAACTCGCCGCGGACCGACCCGACGCCGCCCAGGAGTTCGACCAGGGGCACGTGACGGAGGAGACGACGATCTCCCGGGTCGCCGAGATGTGGCGGCACGGCGACCTCGCCGGCAAAGACCTCCTCGTGGTAGGAGACGACGACCTCGTCTCGGTCGCCGCTGCCCTGACCCGCCTCCCGCGGCGGGTGGCCGTCCTCGACGTCGATCCCCGGATCACCTCGTTCATTGGGAAGGTCGCGAAACGGGAGTCGCTGCGAATCGAAATTCTGTCGCACGATCTCCGCGCGCCGCTCCCGCGCTCGCTCGCGCGGGCGTTCGACACGTTCGCCTGCGATCCCACGGAGAGCCTCGAGGGGTTCCTTCTCTTCGCGGGACGGGGCCTCGCGTCCCTCCGCGGGCCGGGAAGCGCGGGGTACCTCGGGCTGACCCACGCCGAGGCGTCGCTCGCCAAGTGGCGGGCAATCCAGGAGAGGCTCGTCGCGTGGGGGGCAGCGATCACCGACCTCCGCGATGCGTTCCACGCGTACGTGAACTGGCCCTACGTCGAGACGATGCGCGGCTGGGAGCACCTCCCGGTGCGACGGGTTCCGGGCCGCCTCGAGCCGTGGTATAGGTCAGCGCTCCTGCGCATCGAGCTCGTCACGGAGGCAACGGTCGATCTCGGGCCGGTCGAGGGAAACATCTTCCTCGACGACGAGGCAGCGACGACCTAGCGTGTCCAATAGCGCAATGCTGTGGACACGCTAGGCCTCCTTGTCCGACGCGTGAACCGCCGCTCCCCAGAACACCTCGGCCGGGGGGCGGCCGGCCCGTGCGCATGGAGGATCGTTGGAGTCGCTCCACAAACCCGTTCGTCCACGCGTGCCGCGGCTTCGG
>CAKZSO010000011.1 GCA_937921255.1 Candidatus Bipolaricaulota bacterium | reverse complement strand
GCCCAGAACCGGGGCTGGGAGCTCCTCGCCCAGGCCCACCGCGCGGTGGCCGCCGCCCCCCCGGGCCCGGGCCGGGACCGGGCCCGGGAAACCCTCCTCGTCGCCGAGGGGAGCGACTGGTTCTGGTGGTACGGCCCCCGCCACTCCTCCCCCCACGAGCCGACGTTTGATCGGCTGTTCCGAGCGCACGTTGCCTCCGTCTACCGAGAGCTCGGGCACGAGGTTCCCGCGGACCTCGTCGGGTAGACATGCGTTGGTCGGGACACGGGGGTACATTCTTCCGGTGACCGCACCGGGAGGTGGACGACGATGACCGAGGTCCTGACGTTCGTGATGGCCGGGGGAAGGGGGGAACGGCTGCACCCGCTCACCCGGGATCGGGCCAAGCCCGCGGTCCCGTTCGCCGGCGTGTACCGGATCGTCGACTTCACGCTCACAAACTGCCTCCACTCCGGCCTCCGCCACATTCTCGTCCTCACCCAGTACAAGTCTCTGTCGCTCGAGCGCCACCTCCACCACGGGTGGAGCCTGTTCAGCCACGCCCTGGGGGAGTTCCTGATCGCGGTTCCACCTCAGCAGCGCACGGCCGAACACTGGTACCTGGGAACGGCCGACGCGATCTGGCAGAACTGGTACTCGGTGGAGCGGTTCACGATGGAGCGGGGGGAGCCGAACGCAATCCTGATCCTCGCCGGGGACCACGTGTACAAGATGGACTACCGCCCGATGGTTCAGTTCCACCGCGAGCACGACGCGGACCTCACGGTGGGCGTGTTCTCCGTCTCCCGCGGGGAGGCGGCTCGGCAGCTCGGGGTGCTCGCTGTGGACGGAGATCTCCGTGTCCAGCACTTCCAGGAGAAGCCAGACGAGCCCGCCCCGTCCCCGGAGAACCCCACGCTGTGCCTGGCCTCGATGGGGATCTACGTGTTCCGGCCGGAGGTCCTTGCCCGGAGGCTCGAGGAAGACGCTTCGCTCCCCACCTCGTCCCACGACTTTGGCAAAGACGTCATCAATCGGATGGTGGGAGAGGACCGGGTGTTCGCGTTTCCGTTCGAGCTTGGGAACCGGAACCCGGTTCCCTACTGGCGGGACGTTGGCACGCTCGACGCCTACTGGGAGGCGCACATGGACCTCGTTTCGATCACCCCCCTGTTCAACCTCTACGACCGCTCGTGGCCGATCCACACCTACCACGAGCCGTGGCCGCCAGCGAAGACGGTCCACGAGGAGCCGGGACGCACCGGGACCGCGGTGAGCTCGCTTCTCTCCCCGGGGTGCATCGTGTCCGGCTCGACCGTCGTCCGGTCCGTCCTCTCACCCGGTGTCCGCGTGAACAGCTTCGCTTTGGTCGAGGATTCCGTCCTCCTCTCCGGAGTGGACGTGGGGCGCGGAGCGCGGATCCGGCGGGCGATCGTGGACAAAGGGGTCCGGATCCCCCCGGGGGAGAACGTCGGCTACAATCTTGAACAGGAGCGAATGCGGTTCACGGTCACCGACCGGGGGATCGTGGTCATCCCCAAGGAAGCCCGCTTCTAGCGGGGCGATCATCGAGGAGGTTCGCGTATGCCCTACCGGGGAGGAAGGGAACTGGAACAGGTGTACCGGCGCGCCCAGGAGGACGGGTTCGCGCTTGTGGCGAGCAACTTCGCCGAGCCGAACACGCTCCTCGGCGTCCTCGCTTCCCACGAGGAGGCGAGGAGCGACCTCCTCGTCCAGGTGACCACGGGGGCAGCGAAGTACGCGGGCGGCGGAAAACCGCTTGCCGGCCTGCGCGCTCTCGCCCGCTACGTCCAGGCCGTGGCCGCGGAGACCGAGGTGGGAGTGTTTCTGAACCTCGATCACGTCACGCCCGACAGCGTGGACATGTTCATCCGCCCCGCACTTGCCGAGGGCCTGTGCTCGTCGGTGATGATCGATGCCTCGGCCTTTCCGTTTGAAGAGAATGTCTGCGCCACGCGGGCCGTGGTCGAACTGGCCCGGCCGTACGGCGTCCTCGTGGAAGGGGAACTGGGGGTGATCCGGGGGGTTGAGGACCACATCTCCTCCGACGAGGCGTACTACACCGACCCCGACCAGGCCCTGGAGTTCGTTCGCGAGACCGGCGTCGACCTCCTGGCCGTGTCCGTGGGGACGGAACACGGGGTGTCGGTGGGGAAGGAGCTCGCCCTCCGGCCCAACCTCGCCCGGGCGATCCGGGATCGGCTGCGGGAGGCGGGGCTTCCCCGCCCCCTCGTTCTCCACGGGGCATCAGGCCTCTCCGCGGATCAGGTGCGAACGCTCGTCGCCGCCGGAGTGTGCAAGGTGAACAAGGACACGACCTACCAGTACGTGTACGCCGCGACTGCGGCGCGGTTCTTGGGACGGAACGCGAACCGGATTCTCCCTCCCGCCGGCGTGGCGTTTGACCCGATCACCTTTGACGCCACAGGCGCAGACTGGAAGCCCGACAAGAAGCTCTTCGACCCGCGCGTGGTGGGAAAGGAGATCCAGGCAGCAATCCGCGCCGTGGCGGCGGAGATGATCGCCCAGGTCGGCTCAGGAGGACGATCGATCTATGGGTAGCGTGAAGCGCATCGGCGTCTTGACGGGGGGCGGAGACTCCCCGGGGATCAACGCCGCCCTCCGGGCCATCGTCCGCCGCGCCAAGCCGCTCGGGCTGGACGTGGTCGGGTTCCGCGATGGGTGGAGGGGAGCGGTGGAGGACGATCTCGTTCCGCTGGGCCTCCCCGACGTGGGCGGGATCCTCCACGTCGGGGGAACGATCCTCGGCACGTCGCGGACCAACCCGTTCCAGAAGGACCCGGCCACGGGTGCCTGGACCCCAACGGCGAAGGTGGACCGGATCCTCGACACCCTGAAGCGGCGCCAGGTGGACGCGCTGATTCCGATCGGGGGCGACGACACGCTCGGGGTGGCGCACCGCCTCGCGTCCCACGGCGTGCGGGCAGTGGGGATCCCCCAGACGATCGACAACGACATCGGGGGGACCGACTACGCGATTGGATTTCACTCCGCGCTCGCCGTGGTCACAGACGCCCTCGATCGGCTTCACACCACCGCCCATGCCCACCACCGGGTGCTGATCGTGGAGGTCATGGGTCGCGATGCCGGATGGATTGCGATCTTGGGCGGGTTGGCCGGCGGGGCGGACGTGATCCTCTCCCCGGAGCAGCCGTTCTCGGTCGGGGAGGTGCGGGAGGCCCTCCAGCGCCGACTCGATGCCGGGCGGAGGTTCTCGATCATCGTGGTTGCGGAGGGCGCTCGGCCCGTTGAGCTCGGTTCTGTGCCCCTGGCAGCCGAGGGTCGGGTCGACGCGTTCGGCCACCCCCAGCTCGGTGGGATCGGGTACTGGCTCGCCTCGGAGCTCGAGAAGGCGGGGCTCCCTCTCACCCCGAGGGTGACGGTCCTCTCCTACCTCCAGCGGGGCGGGGTCGCCACCCCGACCGACCGCCTCATCGCGACCCGGTTTGGGGTTGCAGCTGTGGAGTTCGCCGCCGCAGGGAAGTACGATGTCATGGTCGCACTGCACGGACCCCGTGTGGTCGCAGTTCCGCTGGGCGAGGCGCTGGCGGGTTGCCCCAAACCGGTCGGCCCGGAGTACCTCGACCTGGCCCGGAACCTGGGAGTGAGGTGAGGGATGTTGTTGCGCAAAGTTCTGTTCGCAGTGCTGCTTGCCGGGTTGCTCGCCGCCGCCACCGGCCCGGGCGACGTCCTGTTCAGCCCCTTGGGCCAGGTCTACCAGATGATCCGGACCTACTACTACCGGTCGGACCAGGTCCCGGACACCCAGCTCCTCCACGGGGCGATCCGCGGGATGATCGATTCCCTGGGGGACCCGTACTCGACGTTCTTCACCCCCGAGGAGTACCAGGGCTGGCAGGACTCTCTCTCGGGGGAGTACTCGGGGGTAGGGATCGAGATCACGCTCCGGAACGGCCGGGTGACCGTGGTGACCCCGTTCCCCGGCACGCCCGCCTACGCCGGCGGGATCCGCCCCGGAGACTGGATCATGGCCGTGGATGGCGACTCCACCGAAGGGTGGACCCTCGAGAAGACGTCGTCACGGATCCGGGGCGAGGCGGGGACCACGGTCGTGCTAACGATCCAGCACGAGGATGGGACGATCCGCGACGTCCCCCTCGTCCGGCAGAAGATCGTGATCGAGTCCGTCCGGTGGGAGTACCGCGCCGAGGAGAAGGTCGGCTACATCCGGATCCTCCGGTTTGACTTCGACACCCCCGGACTCCTCGGAAAGGCGCTGTTCTCGTTCCCGTTGCAGGAGTTGGCGGGGATCGTCCTCGACCTCCGGAACAACCCCGGTGGCGTCCTCTCGTCGTCGGTTGAGGCGGCGAGCTACTTCATCGACCGCGGGGTGGTCGTCCGGACCCGGGGGCCCTCGTTCGGAGAGCGGACCTATAGCTCCCGGGGAAATAGCGTTCCTAACGTCCCCTTGGCCGTTCTGGTGAACAAGGGGACCGCCTCGGCCGCCGAGATCATGGCCGGGGCGATCCAGGACTACGGGGCAGGTGTTCTCGTCGGAACCCCAACGTTTGGCAAGGGCCTCGTTCAGGAGATCGTGATGAGGCTCCCCGACGGCGGGGCAATCAAGCTCACCACCGGGGAGTACTTCACCCCCAACAACCGGTCGGTACAGGACGTGGGCCTGACCCCCGACCTCCTCGTCGAGCGGAAGGAGACCGACGACGGGGATCCCCAGCTCGCAGCTGCGCTGGAGTGGATCGCCAGTCGGGCGGGGGTCCTGACGGGGACAGGGCGATGATCGAACCCGTGTGGAAGCAGATCGACCTGCTCGCCGACGAGTTGTGGGACCTCGCGCTCAGGATCCACGCTCATCCCGAGGTTGGGTTCGAGGAGCACCAGGCTGCGGCCTGGCTCTCCGAGGCCTTGGCGAAGGGCGGTTTCCGCGTTGAACGGGGAGTGGGAGGGCTCCCCACAGCGTTCCGCGCCGTCCACCCGGCCTCCTCCCCCGGCCCCCGGGTGGCGCTCCTCGCCGAGTACGACGCGCTACCGGAGCTAGGGCACGCCTGCGGGCACAACCTCATTGCCGCGATCGCGGTCGGGGCAGCGCTCGGCCTTGCCCCGGCCAAGAAGGACCTCCCCGGCACTCTGGTGGTCCTCGGGACACCGGCCGAGGAGGGCGGCGGGGGCAAGGTGAAGCTCATCGAGGCGGGTCTCTTCCGGGATCTCGATGCGGCGATGATGGTCCATCCTGCGGACCAGACCCTCGTCGAGCGGGGGTCGCTGGCGATCACCGAGGTGGAGATCGCCTTCCACGGCCGGGCCGCCCACGCCTCGTCGGAACCCGACAAGGGGGTCAACGCCCTGGATGCCGTGATCCAGACCTTCATCGGCCTCAACGCCCTCCGCCAGCACATCCGCGACGGATCGCGGATCCACGGGATCATCACCCACGGGGGGGTGAAGCCGAACATCGTCCCCGAGCACGCCGCGGCCCGATTCTACGTCCGCTCGGCGGACAACGCCTACCGGGATGAGCTCGTGGAGAAGCTGCGCCGCTGCGCGGAGGGGGCGGCCCGGGCCACCGGGGCCCGGCTGGAGTTCCGACTCGTCGGCCACGCCTACAAGGCGATCCGGCCCAACCGGGCCCTCGCCCGGCGGTTCGCCCTCCACATCGAGGAGCTGGGGTACCCCGTGGAGGAGCCGAAAGGGGGTCTGGGGTCCACGGACATGGGGGACGTCTCGTGGGAGGTTCCGGCGATCCACCCCTACATCCGGATTGGGCCAGGGGAAATCCCCGGCCACTCCCGGGAGTTCGGCCAGGCGGCGCGGGGCGAGCCGGCCCGGAGGGCCCTCGTCTCCGCGGCCAAGGCCCTCGCCGCCGTCTGCGCCGAGCTGTGGACGGACCCCCGCCTGGCGGAAGAGGTCAAGGCGGAGTTCGCCCGCTCTCAGGGAACGGGGTCGTAGCCCCCGGGGTGCCACGGCCCGCAGCGCAGGACTCGGCGCAGAGCAAGCCCGGTTCCGCGGACCACCCCGTACCGAAGGATCGCTTGCCGAGCGTACTCCGAGCACGAGGGGTAGAACCGGCACCTCCGGGGGAAGAGAGGGGATACGACGCGCTGGTAGAGGACGATTGGGACCGTGGCCACGGCGCGCCCCACCCTCACCAGAGGTGGGTGGTGGCGGCGATGACGATGCTCTGCTTCCACGCCGGGGCCTCCGCGAGCTTTGCGAACTCCATCTGTAGCGTGACCCCAATCCACCGGCGGCTGATTTCCAGCTGAAACGAGGCGAGCTGCGTCCCAGCGGGAACTTGCCCCGCCGGCTTGTCCTGGAACAGGGTATAGCGGGTGGAGAAGCTGATGTCGTTGTCCACCTGAACGTCGAAGGTGACCTCGAGCGCGAGGGTGTACTGCTCGGGAAACGAAGGCGGGCCCGCGATGCGGGAGCGGAAGAGGAGTTGGGAGTTCGGCTCCGGGGCAAGGGCCGCGTCCAGGGCGAGGGCGAAGGACAGGTCGCGCGGGGCACCCTTCGGGTCCACGATCCAGTAGGAAATCCCGGCCTGGGCGGTCCAGCCACAGAACCGCTCCCGCCCGGTGCGCGCAAGGGTCTCCTCGATCAGGAGTACGATGGAGGGATCAAGCTTCCGTTTGCTCTCGGTCTCGACGAGCTTCACCACCTCGGCCACCCGGTCGGCGAGCGAGGCAACCTCGAGGGGTTGCCCGATGACCTCGGCGATCGCCAGGACCGAGCTCTCGGGGAGGGGGGCAGGCAGAGCGCCCCGCGTCAGAAGGAGGGCGTCGATCCGGAGAGCCTTGGCCAGCGGGGTGACGTTGGAGAACCGTCCGTAGCCAAGCCCCGCTTGGGTCTCGAGCCCGGGTTGCGGGTTCGCCGTATCCCACATGGTCTCGATGGCTCCGTAGGTGAACAGGGGGAACTCCCGGGCCACGTACTGGCGGAGGGCCCCGGTGCCCTCGACCCGCGCTTGCGAAAGGCCCATGCCGTACAGGCGCAACTCCCCCTTCCCGGCGAGGGTGAACCCCGATCTCTCACCGTCACCCTGCCGGCGGGCGTCGAAGGTGAGGGAACCCGCGCTCAGGTCGATGCCGGGCGTGGATGGATCGTCGAGGTGCTGGTAGAAGAACGATACCTTGCCCTGCAGGAACTCCGTCGTCGGGGACCGGTACTCGCACAAGCTGATCCCGTATCCGCTCACCGCTACCCCAAACACCACTGCAACTGCCCACCTCTTCATCATCACCCCTCGCTTCGTGAACGGAATCAGTATACCGGCCTAGCGGTTGGCGCGCTGCCCGTGAGACAACCCCAGCGTGAGCGATCGAGGTCCGTGCTTGGACCGAACGGCGCGGAGGGCCTCCCCAAGTTCCTCGGCGGCAAAGAGGTGGACGGGCCGAAACGTAGCCGGGACAAGGTCTGCTACCCCTACGCCGAGCAGGCGGATGCCGCTCTCGACCTGGAGATCCCCCCGATCGAGGAGGGCCACCGCCTCGTCGGCGATGAGCAGCGGGTGGTCGGTCGGTTCGGGCAGGTGCACCTGACGCGTGCGGGTGGTGAAGTTCGACCAGCGAATCTTGATCCGGACGGTCGAGCCGAGGAGGCACTCGGTGGCGAGCCGCGACGCGACCAGGTCGGCCAGCCGCCGCACTTCGGCCACCACCTGTTCCTCGAGAACGAGGTCTTCAGGGTAGGTCACCTCCTGGGAGATGGACTTCGCCTCGCGGGCGGGGACGACCGAGGAATCGTCCAGACCCCGCGCAAGCCGCCACAGGTGCGCCCCCTGGGCCGGTCCGAGCCACGAGTGGAGGACGCTCGCGTCGAGCTGACGCAGGTCACCAACCGTGTACACACCGCGATCGGCGAGCTTCCGCGCCGTGCTCGGGCCCACGCCCCACAGGCGGTCCACCGCCAGGGGGGCGAGGAACCCCTCAACGTCCTCGGGGCGAAGGATGCGAACCCCGCCAGGCTTGGCGGCCTCGGAGGCGAGCTTGGCGAGGAGCTTGTTCCCCGCCAGACCGACCGAGCAGGGGAGGTTCACTTCGGACTTGATCCGGAGGTGAACGCGCTGGGCGGTGGCCTCGGGAGGTCCGTGGAGCCGCTCTGTGCCCGTAAGGTCGACGAACGCCTCGTCCAGAGACAGGGGTTCGACCAAGGGGCTGTACGAGGCGAGGATGGCCCGTACCTGGCCCGCGACCTCCGCGTACCTGTCGAACCGCGGGGGCAGAAACGTCGCTTGAGGACACAGGACGCGCGCTTTGACCATCGGAAGCGCCGAGTGGACCCCGAACGCCCGCGCCTCGTAGGAGGCTGTCGAGACCACCCCCCGGGGCCCCAGCCCGCCGACGACCACAGGGCGGCCACGGAGGTCCGGCCGGTCGAGCTGCTCGACCGACGCGAAGAAAGCGTCCATGTCTAGATGCAGGATCCACCGCCTCATGGAGGTATCGTAGCTCATGTCCGAGAGTGGAGCAGGGGAAGCGGGGCTCTGCCTCCCCCGCCGGGCCCCTCGCCGTTGCTCACCCGACAACCCGTCGCTAGAATCCTGGGGTAACGAGTCTGCCCGACACGCCCTGGTGCGGATAGACGAGGAGGCAACGGTGGACATCCTTAAGGTCGCAGCCACGTCCAACCCCAACGCGGTCGCCGGCGCCATCGCCGGAGCGTTGGAGTCCGCTGGACTTGTCGAAGCCCATGCCATCGGTGCCGGCGCCGTGAACCAGGCGGTCAAGGCCATCGCCATCGCCCGCCGCCTCGTCGAGCGGGAAGGCGAGCCGGAGATCAAGGTCGTCCCCGGGTTCGTGGATGTCGAGATCGGCTCCGAAGTCCGAACGGGCATGCGGTTCGTGATCCAGCGGTAATGCGCCTCGAAGCCCTGGTCCGGACCGCAGTGGGAGAGGTGTTGTCGTCGTGGAGCGTCCCGACCTCGGTTGCGATCCCGGTGGAACGCCCAGCCCGGCCCGAGCACGGAGACCTCTCAACCCGCGTTGCGTTCGCCCTTTCGCGCCTACGGGACGCTCCTCCGCCCCAGGTCGCTGCGGAGCTCGCGGCCGCCCTCGCCAGCCGAGAGGAGTTCCAGTCCGTAGAGGCCGCGGGGGGGTTCGTGAATTGCTTCTTCCGCCCAGGCGCGGTGCACGCGGTCCTGCGGCAGGCCCTCGCCGACGGCGCTCGCTACGGCCACGGGGAGGAGGGGCGAGGAAGGACCGTCCAGGTGGAGTTCGTGTCCTCCAACCCCACCGGCCCCCTCACGATCGGTCACCTCCGCCAGGCAGCGCTGGGAGATGTTGTAGCCTCGCTGTACAGCGAACTCGGTTGGAGGTGCGTTCGCGAGTACTACCTCAACGACGAGGGGCGGCAGATGGAGCTCCTTGCACAGTCGCTGTGGGCGAGGTACCGCCAGGTATTGGGGGCCGCGGAGCCGATCCCCGAGGGAGGCTACCATGGAGACTACCTCGCGGCGATCGGGGAGGAGCTGGCCGGAGCGTGGGGGGATGCCTACCCCGTTTGGGACGAGGTTGCGCGTGCTCGGTTTCGGGACGCGGCCGTAACCCGGATGATGGAGATGATCCACGAGGACCTCGACGCGATCGGGGTTCGGTTCGACGTGTGGACAAAGGAGGGCGAGCTCCACCGGCGCGGGCTCGTTCAGGAAGCGCTCGAGGAGCTGAAGAAGCGAAACGCAGTGTACGAAAAGGACGGGGCACTGTGGCTGGCCAGCACCGCGCACGGTCTGGCCCGTGACCCTGTGCTCGTCCGCTCTGACGGGACCCCAACCTACACGCTGGTGGACATCGCCTACCACCTGGACAAGGTCCGGCGGGGGTTCGACCTCGTGGTGGACGTCCAGGGCGCCGACCACGTGGACGAGCAGCGGCAAGTCCAGCTTGCGTTGAAGCTCCTCGGGGTCCGCGAGGGGTTCCTGCGGTACTGCCTCCACCAGTTCGTGACCCTGAAGGGGGAGCGTGGGATCCAGCGCATGTCCACTCGCGCGGGCCGGTTTCTCCGCCTGAAGGACCTCGTGGCCGAGGTGGGCCGGGACGTGGCCCGGTACTTCATGGTCATGCGCAAGCCCGGAAGCCACCTCGTGTTCGACTACGACCTCGCCCGTAACACAAGCATGGAGAACCCGGTGTACTACGTCCAGTACGCCCACACGCGCATCGCCTCCGTGTTCCGGGAGGCGGAGAAGGTGGGCGCCGTCCCCGCGGACCTCCCCGGGGTCGACCTCTCCCCCCTCGACGACCGCCGCGAGCTCGACATGATCAAGGAACTTGACCGCTTCCCGGAAGTGGTTCGGTCGGCTGCGCACGAGTTCGCTCCCCACCACCTGTGCGAGTACTTGGAGGGCCTAAGCGGCCTTTTCCACCCCTACTACGCCCACGTGCGGGTCCTCGGTCAGGGTCCGGCCACCCCCGCCCGTCTCGCCCTGCTCGCGGGGGTCAAGCTCGTCCTCGGCCGCGGCTTGGCGATCCTCGGCGTGTCCGCCCCCGAGGCGATGTAGGGCGGGGCGGCCCCAGGACCCCGCGATGGGCGAACCGACAACCTTCTGGGAGAGGCTGAAGAAGGGACTTGCCCGGACCCGCGACGGCGTTCTCGGGCCGCTCCAGAGCTCCCGGGAGAAGGTCGGGGCCGAGTTCCTGAACCGGCTGGAGGAGGTCCTCCTGAGAGCGGATGTGGGACCGGAGGACGCCGAGTCCGTGGTCCGCACGGTGCAGGCTGCCCTTCCGCCCGAGGGGGCAAGCTGGGACGCTGTCCAGTCCGCGCTTGAACGAGCGCTTGCCGACGCCTTGAGACAGGCGGAACGGCCGGTGACCTTCCACGGACCGCGGCCAAGCGTGCTCGTGTTCGTGGGGGTCAACGGCTCGGGCAAGACGACCACCGTGGCCAAGGTCGCGCGGTGTCTGTCCGCGGACGGCCTGCGGCCCCTCCTCGTGGCTGCGGACACGTTTCGCGCGGCGGCGATCGACCAGCTCGTGAGCCTGGCCCACGAGGTTGGGGTCGAGGTCCTCGCCCACCAGCCGGGGGCAGATCCGGGAGCGGTGGTCCACGATGCGCTGGAGCACGCCCGGACCGCAGGGTATGATGCAGTCCTGATCGACACCGCAGGCCGGTTGCAGACGAAGCGACCCCTGATGGAGGAGCTGGGCAAGGTCCGCCGGGTGGTGGAGCGACTTCTTGGGCGCCCGCCGGACGAACGTATCCTTGTCGTGGATGCGACCGTAGGCCAGAACGCAATTTCCCAGGCCGCCCTGTTCCACGAGGCGATGGGCCTGACCGGGCTGGTGATCACGAAGCTCGACGGGACGGCGCGGGGGGGGGCAGTGATCCCAATCACGCGGGCCCTTCAGCTCCCCATCCTCTGGCTGGGCGTGGGGGAAGGTTTGGATGAACTGGAGCCGTTCCGAACGACGGAGTTCGTGCGGGCGCTCGTACGGGGGTAGCCGATGACGAAGTACGTGTACGTGTTTGGGGCCGACTCCACCGAGGGGTCGGCGGAGATGGTGGACCTCCTGGGGGGCAAGGGCGCCAACCTTGCCGACATGGCCCGGCTGGGGATTCCCGTCCCGCCGGGGTTCACGATCACAACCGAGGTGTGCCGCCACTTCTACGCCGCGGGGCGGAGGTACCCGGAGGACCTCCAGGGCCAAGTCGTCGAGGCGCTCGAAAAGGTCGGGCGCGCCACCGGGCGCACGTTCGGCAGCCCTGAGAACCCGCTCCTTGTTTCCATTCGCTCCGGAGCGCGTCGCTCGATGCCGGGGATGATGGAGACCGTGCTCAACGTGGGCCTCACCGAGCAAACCCTGGCCGGCCTCGTCTCCCAGACCCAAAACGAGCGGTTCGCCTACGACGCCTACCGCCGTCTCCTGATGATGTACTCGGATGTGGTGATGGAGAAGGGGGCGGGGATCGAACCTCAGGGCAAGGGAATCCGCAAGCTGCTCGACGAGCGCCTCGATCGAGTCAAGCACCGCCGCGGCTACGCAGCGGACACCGAGCTCACCGCCGACGAGCTCAAGGGCCTCGTTGTTGAGTTCAAGGATTTGATCCGAAAGACGCTTGGGCAGGCCTTCCCCGAGGATCCGTGGGAGCAGCTGTGGGGCGCGATCGGGGCCGTGTTCGCGAGCTGGATGGGCAAGCGCGCCGTCGAGTACCGGCGGATCGAGCGGATCCCCGACACCTGGGGGACGGCCGTGAACGTCCAGGCGATGGTGTTCGGGAACATGGGCGAGGACTGCGCAACGGGCGTCGCGTTCACGCGCAACCCCGCCACCGGCGAGAACGCGTTCTACGGAGAGTACCTCGTCAACGCCCAGGGCGAGGACGTGGTGGCCGGGATCCGCACCCCAGCCCCGCTCAACGTCCACTCGCGAAACGACCAGAGCCGCCACCTCCCGACCCTCGAGGAGCGGATGCCCGCGGCGTACCGCGAGCTGTGTGCGATCCGGGACAAGCTGGAGCTCCGGTACCGGGACATGCAGGACATCGAGTTCACGATCGAGCGCGGAAAGCTCTACATGCTGCAGTGCCGCACCGGCAAGCGTACGGGGGTTGCCGCCGCGAGGATGGCGATCGAGATGCTCGACGAGGGCCTCATCGACCAGCGCACTGCCGTCCTGCGGGTGGCCCCCGTTCAACTCGTGGAGCTCCTCCTCCCGATGCTCGATCCCGCTTCCGAGGCGAAAGCCGAACCGATTGCCCGGGGCCTCCCCGCCGGGCCTGGCGGGGCGGTGGGTCGGGCGGTGTTCACCGCCCAGGACGCGGTGGAGTGGTCCGCCCGGGGGGAAAAGGTGATCCTCGTCCGCGAGGAGACCTCACCAGAGGACGTCGATGGGATGCACAAGGCCCAGGCCGTGCTGACCTCGAAGGGAGGGATGACCTCCCACGCCGCGCTCGTCGCTCGGGGGTGGGGCAAGTGCTGCATCGTCGGGTGTGGGGAGATCGAGATCACCCGCACCGGGAAGTCGTTCCGCACCCAGCGCGGGAACACGGTCAAGGAGGGTGATTGGATCAGCCTCAACGGGACCACAGGCCGGGTCTACCGCGGGGCGCTCCCCCTCGTTCCCGCGGCCCCGGAAGGGAACCCGTACTACGTCCGGCTGATGGAGCTCGCCGACCACTTCCGCACGCTCAAGGTGCGCACGAACGCCGACACGCCCAAGGACGCGGCCCAGGCGATTCGGTTTGGGGCCGAAGGGATCGGGCTCTTCCGCACCGAGCACATGTTCTACGGCGAGGGGAGCGAGGAGCCCCTGTTCCTCCTCCGGAAGATGATCATGAGCACCACCGCCGAGGAGCGGCGAAAGGCCCTGGAGGAGCTCTTTCCCTACGTGAAGGCCGACGTCAAGGCAACCCTCGACGTCATGGACGGCCGGCCGGTCACGATTCGGCTCCTCGACCCTCCGCTCCACGAGTTTGTCCCCCACGACCGGGAGAAGTTGGCCCGCCTCGCCGAGGAGCTGGGGGTGAAGATGGGTGCCCTCCGGAAGCGGGCCGAGGCCCTGCGGGAGAACAACCCGATGCTTGGGCACCGCGGCGTGCGCCTCGGGATCACGTACCCTGAAATCACAGAAATGCAGCTCCGAGCCATCCTTGAGGCCACCGCCGAGCTTCTCGCGTCCGGGAAGCGGGTCCAGCCTGAGGTGATGATCCCCATCACCGGCACCGCTGCCGAGCTTGCCCACCAGATGGCGATCTTCGAGCAGGTTCGCGCCGAAATCCGCACCCGGTTGGGGCTGAGTGAGCTACCGTGCCTGTTTGGGACGATGATCGAGATCCCGCGGGCCGCGCTGCGGGCGGGGGACATCGCCGCGACCGCCGAGTTCTTCAGCTTTGGCACGAACGACCTCACCCAGATGACGTTTGGGTTCAGCCGGGACGACGTCGGAAGTTTCCTCCCGGACTACCTGCGGGGGGGGATCCTGCCGGCGGACCCGTTCCAGACCTTGGATCAAGAGGGCGTCGGTGAGCTCATCGCTATCGGAATCGCCCGGGGCCGCGCCGCTCGGGCCGACCTCAAGGTGGGGATCTGCGGCGAGCACGGGGGCGATCCGGAGAGCGTGATGTTCTGCCACCGCGTGGGGATGGATTACGTAAGCTGCTCACCGTTCCGGGTTCCAATCGCGCGGTTGGCGGCGGCCCACGCAGCCCTGCGTGAGGAGTGAGGGGGCCGCGGCCGGGCCGCCGGGCGAGGAAATGCTCGTTCACCTCCTGCGGCGGGTGGGGACGGCGGCCTTCACACTGGTGTTGGTGTCGTTCCTCGTGTTCCTCGCGATTCACATCGTTCCCGGAGATCCGGCCCGGGTTCTCGTCGGCCCGGACGCCGCTGCGGCGGAGTACGCGGCGGCCCGGGAGCGGCTGGGCCTCGACACCCCGTGGCCGATCCGGTTCGTCCGCTGGCTGGGGGGCCTGGCCCGAGGCGATTGGGGTGAGTCCCTTCGCTACAGCCGACCGGCGCGCGAGCTCGTGGCCCGCGGGCTGACCGTCACCGTTCCCCTGGCGGGGCTTGCCCTGGCGTTGGCGCTCGCTGTCGCCCTCCCGCTTGGGCTTGCCGCGGCGAGCTCTCCGGGCCGGTGGATCGACCTGGCCACGGTGGGCCTTGTTCAGGTCGGGACTGCCCTGCCCGAGTTCTGGCTTGCCATCCTCCTCGTGCGGCTGTTCGCCGAGGGGATGGGCCTCCTTCCCGCCGGCGGGTTCCCCGGATGGGAGGCGCAGGCGGCGTGGATGCACCTCGTTCTCCCATCGATCGCGCTGGCCCTCCCCCGAGCCGCCTACCTCGCGCGGATGGTGCGGGCCGCGGTAGCCGACGTCCTTCGGGAGGACTACGTGCGGACGGCACGCGCCAAGGGGCTCGCCGCGTGGCGGGTGGTCGGCATCCACGGCCTCCGCAACGCGCTGCTCCCGGTGGTGACCGGGGCTGGGCTGACCTTCGCCCGCCTTCTCGCGGGGGCGATGGTGGTGGAGAACGTGTTTGGCCTGCCGGGTCTCGGTCGGCTGGCGGTGGTGGCCGTCGAGGCGCGGGACCTCCCGCTCGCGGCGGCGCTCGCAACCGTCGTCGCGGGGGCGATCGTCCTCGTGAGCCTCGCCGTGGACTTGAGCTACGTCGTCCTTGACCCGCGGATGCGCCACCCATGAGGCGGCACCTCGGGCTCGGAGTGGGGGTCGCCTGCTTGGTTCTCGCCTTGGCTCCCGTTGGCGTGGGCTTTCTGTGGCTTCCCTACGACCCCGTCCTCCCCGGGCCCGTCCGGTTTGCCCCCCCGAGCCTCGAGCACCCGATGGGCACCGACTGGTTCGGGCGTGACCTCTTGGCGCGGGTCATGGTCGGGGGACGCGCCTCGCTCGCGGTGGCCCTCCTCGCCGTTGCGCTCGGGGGCGCTGCGGGAACCCTCCTCGGCGGCGTTGCGGGGTACGCGGGGGGATTCGTTGAGGAAGTGGCGATGCGCATCTCCGACGCTCTGCTGGCGTTTCCGGCCGTGTTGGCCGCGCTTCTCCTCGGCGCGGTGTGGGGGCCAGGCCTCCCCGGCGTGGCGACCGCCCTGGCCCTGTTCAACGTTCCCTTCTTCGCTCGACTGACCCGGGCCGGGTTCGCCTCGCTCAAGCGGCGCGAGTTCGTGATCGCTGCCCGGGCCTCGGGGGCGGGCCCGGGGCGGCTCATCTTCCGCCACATCGTGCCCAACCTCGCCTCGCCGCTCCTCGTCCAGGCCACGGTCAGCCTCGGGGCGGCCCTCCTCGCCGAGGCGTCCCTGAGCTACCTCCGGCTTGGGGTCCAGCCGCCGTTTCCCGCCTGGGGACGGATGCTGCGGGAGGCCCAGGACTCCGTCCCCCTCTCCCCGTGGCCAGCCGTGTTTCCCGGGGCAATCCTCGCCCTCACCGTCCTCGGCCTCAACCTGATCGGAGACGGGGTGCGGGACCTCCTCGATCCGACCCTCCGTCAGTCCCGGCGGGCTTCAACGGACGTGAGGTCAAGGACGTAAAGCGGAAGGACCTCGACCCCGGTCACGTGGGCGCGCAGGGCATGGATCGCCGCCATGTCCTGGATGTAGTAGTTCACCACTTCTTCCGCGAGGATTTCCTGCACGCGGCCGTAGATCGCGCGCCGCAGGTCGGGGTCTGCGGTGATCACCCCCTGGACCAGAAGCGTCTCCAGTTCCTCGCTCGACCACCCGCGCCGGAAGTAGTAGTCCCGCCGGTCCGCGGCGTAGCCGGTGAGCATGAGCGCGGGGTCCACCCGGCCGGCGTGGCCGATCACCGTGAGGTCGTAATCCGCCCGCGTGAACACGCGGTCGAGCCAGGTGTTCCAGTCCACGAGCTCGATCGTGGCGCGGATCCCCACCGCCGCGAGCTGGGCGACGATGAACTCCCCCGTACGCACGTGCTGGGCGTAATTGCTCGGGAGAACCATCCGCAGCGAGAGGCCTCCGCCGTAGCCGGCTTGGGCAAGGAGCCGCCGGGCGGCGGGCGGGTCGTAGGGGAAGAGGTGGGTCATGTCGACGTAGAACGGCACCGCTGGGGTCAGATGGCTCCCGATCGGCGTCCCGTACCCGAAGAACACCTGGGCGATGATCGCTTGGCGGTCGATGGCGTGGGCGAGCGCCCGGCGGACGTCGAGCCGGTCGAGGGGCGGGCGGGCGTTGTTGATCGCCATGATCTGCACAACGTTCGACGGGCCGGAGACGACCCGGAACCGGGGATCGGCGGAGAGGGCAAACGCGATCTCCGGTGTGACCTCGGCCACAAGGTCCACGTCGCCGGCGCGGAGCGCGGCAAGCTGGGCCGACGGGTCGGGGATGAACCGCACTGTCACCCGGTCCAGGCGGGGCCGGTCGGGGAAGTAGTAGGCGTCGTTGCGGCGCAGGGTCAGCCGGTCCGCGGGGCGCCACTCGTCGAATCGGAACGGGCCCGTGCCCGCCGGACGGACTGCTAGGTCGGTGCGGCCAACGGGGACAACGACCGAGTCGCCGAGGGCGAGGAGGGCAAGGAACGGGGCGTAGGGGTACCGGAGGACGAACCGCACCCGATCCCCCTCGGCGGAGACGTCCTGGACCGCTGCGTAGAAGCTCCGGTTGGGGTGCCCCGTCCCTGGGTCCAGCGTCCGGAGGAAGCTTCGCCGCACTGCCTCGGCGTCGCAGGGCGTTCCGTCGTGGAACACGACCCCGTCCCGAATGTGGAACGTGTACTGCAGCCCGTCCTCGGATACCTCCCACGATGCCGCAAGCTGGCCGTGCAACTTCGCCTCGGCGTCAAACTGGACGAGGCACTCGTACACGTTGTGGTGGAGGAGGAACTTGATCACGGCCGCCGCGTTCGTTGTGGGATCCAGGCTTGGGGGCTCGGTGGACACAGCGACCACGAGCTCGCTCCCCACTCCCAACCATGCCCCGAGGGCCAACGTCACCAACCCGAGAACCGTTTGTCGCTTCATCTCCTGTCTCCTTTGCTCTTGGCGGGGCGCCCGGGGTTCACCGACGCCGGCCCGCACCGAGCGGTCAACCCAACCCCCCCCGCGGCTGGTTCAGGTCCTCCAGAATGCCCTCGGCCACGAACACCACCCGCTCGCAGACGTTGGTGACGAGGTCAGCGATCCGCTCCAGCCCGTGGCTCGCCCACATGAGGTAGGTGGCCTGGGTGATCGTGCTCGGGTCCTGGATCATGATCAAAAAGAGCTCGCGGTGCACTTGGTCGTGCAGCGCGTCCACCTCGTCGTCCCGTGCCGCCGCGCGGCGCGCGGCAGCGGCATCGCGGCGGACGAACGCGCTGATCGCTTCGTCGAGCATCGTAACCACGAGTTCCGCCATTCGCGGGATGTCGACAAGCGGTTTGATCAAGGGCTCATCGCCCATCCGGATCACCAGTCGGGCGACCCCCGCGGCGTGGTCCCCCATCCGCTCGAGGTCTGTCGCGATGTGGAGGATCGCCGTCAGTACCCGCAGGTCGCTTGCCATCGGCTGCTGGGTGGCCAGCAGGGCCAGGCACCGCTCCTCGAGCTCGAACCGCCGCCGGTTGATGTCGTCATCAGCGAGGTCCACGCGCTCCGCGAGATCAGGGTCACGCGTTCGCAGCGCGTGCACCGCCCCGCGCACGGCCTCTCCCACCGCCGTCCCCAGGGCGACCACCTCGCCCTCCAACGCGCGCAACTCTCGTTCAAACGCTTCGCGCACCATCTATCCAAACCTCCCCGTGATGTACGCCTCGGTGCGGCTGTCCTTGGGACGGGTGAAGACCTCCCGCGTCGGCCCGAACTCGACGAGCTCGCCAAGAAGCATGAACGCGGTCCAGTCGCTCACCCGCGCCGCCTGCTGCATGTTGTGGGTCACGATCGCCACCGTGACCGAACGCGCGAGATCGCGGATCAGATCTTCGATCTTCGCCGTGGCGATCGGGTCGAGGGCCGAGCAGGGCTCGTCCATGAGGAGCACCTCCGGCTCCACAGCCAGAGCCCGCGCGATGCACAGCCGTTGCTGTTGACCTCCCGAAAGGTCGTAGCCCGTTTTCCGGTGGAGGTCGTTCTTCACCTCGTCCCACAGCGCTGCCTGCACAAGCGCCTGTGCTACCCGGTCCTTGAGGTTCCCCTGGAACCCGTTGATCCGCAAGCCAAACGCCACGTTTTCGAACACGGTCTTCGGAAACGGGTTCGGCTTCTGGAACACCATCCCGATGTGGCGCCGAACCGCCACAGGGTCCACCCCGCGGCGGTAGATCCCCTCCCCGCGGAACAGGATCTCCCCCGCAGTGCGCACCCCGGGGATGAGGTCGTTGAGGCGGTTGAACGCCCGGATGAGGGTGCTCTTTCCGCACCCCGAAGGGCCGATGATCGCTGTAATCTGGCGTTCGGCGATGTCCAGGTCCACCTCGATCACCGCCTGGTGCGAGCCGTACCACAGGCTGAACTTGCGTGTACTGAGGACGGGTGGAGCCACGTGCTCACTCACCCCGACCACCTCCGCTGGAATCGGTTGCGCAAGACGATCGCGAGTGCGTTGAGAACGAGAAGGAGGGTCACCAGGATCACGATTGCCGCCGCAGCCACCGTGGCGAACCCGTCCTGGGGGCGGGTGGCCCACTCGAAGATCTGGAGCGGAACGACGGTGAAGCTGTCCCCCAACCCTCGTGGAACGTAGGTCACGAACAAGAACGCCCCGAGGAGGAGGAGCGGGGCCGCCTCGCCGAGAGCTCGCGAGAAGGAGAGGATCGTTCCGGTGAGGATTCCCGGCAGGGCATAGGGAAGGACGTGGTGGCGCACCGTCTCCCAGCGGGTCGCTCCAACCGCAAGCGCGGCCTCGCGGAGGGTCTGCGGGACCGCGCGCAGCGCCTCGCGGGTCGCAACGATCATCATCGGCAGGATGAGGATGGACAGGGTGAGGCCGCCCGCGAGGATGCTGCGCCCCGCGCCCAGCGCCCGGGCGAACACCTCAAGCCCGATGATCCCCACGACTGCGGACGGTGTTCCAGCGAGGTTCGCCACGAGGACCTCGATCACGCGGGTCAGGGCGTTGTTCGGTGCGTACTCCTCGAGGTACACCGCGCCGGCAACCCCCAAGGGAAACGCCACCGCGGCCATTACGAGCACCACGTACACCGACCCCACGAACGCCGGGAACAGCCCGGCCCGCTCCGGGTACCGAGGCTCGTTGAGCGTGGTGAGGAATGTCCACCACGCGCGCAGGGGGTTGCGGACAAACCTGAGCTCGGCGCGAGCCGTGGGGTCCCAGGCGATAACCTGTAGCTCTCCACCCCGCTCCAGGGTGAGCTCAATCGGCGTACCTTGGGTGCGAGCGGCGACCACGAGCGCCTCCCACGCCTGGCGCGTTCCGACGATCGGGATCCCCGCGGCAGAGAGGAGCACGTCACCCGCCCGGAGCCCCCCCCCTTGGGCAGCGGGCGACGGGGAGGTGAGGACCACGCGGGTCTCCCCAGCCACCGACGTGGCCCGCAACGCGCCCAAGGTGATCTCGGACCGGGGGATCCATGCCACGGGGAGGGTCACTTCGTACCCGCCGGGGGCAGCTCCCACCGCGTCCCACGCCCGGCTCGGCCGGTCGACCGGGACCCCCGCGACCGCGACGAGGGCATCCCCGCGGGCCATCCCCAACCCCGAGGCGGGTGAACCTGCCTCAACCTGGGCGATCGTGGAGTAGGAGAGGGACTCGCGTGTGCTGGGGACGTCCATGCTGCGCAGGGAGAGGGAAATCCCCGCCTCCGCTACCGCTCGCATCGCCGTGATCGGACCCGCTTGGAGGGCCGTGATCACGATGAGGACGATCAGCACAACGAGGCTCACCCCGAGGGCAGCCCCAGCGAGGGCGGCAAACGCCCACCCCACGGTGCGGCGACCGGTCATGCGTACTTCTCCCGGTACCGCTGGATCACCAGGTAGCTCACCGTGTTGAGGGCAAGCGTCACGAGGAACAGGAGGAGCCCGATTGCGAACACCGCCGCCCAGATGAACGCCGTCGCCTCGTGATCCCCGGTGGCGATGTTCACGATCGCCGTGGTCAAGGTCAGAAGGGGCTTGGTCGGGTCCGGCGGCCAGGTCGGGGTCCGGCCGGCGGCGAGGGCAACGATCATCGTCTCCCCCACCGCCCGCGTCAGGGCGAGGATGAACGCGGCGCCGATCCCGGACAGGGCAGCCGGGATCACGACCCGGACCACGGTCTCGAACCGGGTCGCACCAAGGGCGTACGCCCCCTCCCACAGCGACCGCGGGACCGCGTACAGGACGTCCTCGGAGAGCGACGCCATGTACGGGACGATCATGATCCCCATCACCAGACCGGCCGACAGGCCATTCCAGAACCCGAGGGCGGGGATGAACCCCTGGAGGAGGGGGGTTACGAACCGGAGCGCGAAGAACCCGTACACCACCGTCGGGACGCCCGCCAGGAGCTCGAGCGCTGGTTTCAGGACGCGCCGCACCGAACTCGGGGCGTAGGCACTGAGGAACACCGCTGCCAGAAGCCCGAGCGGAACAGCAACGGCCAGGGCGATGCCCGTCGTCACCACGGTGGCCCCGACGAGGGGAAGGATCCCGTAGCTCGCGGGCTCGTGAATCGGGGCCCAGCGTGTTCCTCCGAGGAACTCGCCCAGGGGCACCTTGCGGAGGAACGGGACGCTCCCCTGGATGAAGAGGGCGATGATCGTGAACGTGATCACCACCGCAAGCAGGCCTGCGGTGGTAAGTCCCACTGTGGCGAGCCGCTCGCGGCGGCTGCGGCCGCGAGCGGCTCGCCCGAGAGAGTGCGGGGTGAGAACCATCTCCCTGCGCTAGAACCCGGCGTGCTTCCGGTACAGCCGCGCGATGTCCGCGGGCGTGAACCCGGTGATCGTCCCGCCGAACGCCGTACCGGTGATCCGGTTCGTCCAGATCTGGCGCGCCGCCTCGCGGAGCTCGAGGGAGACCGGGAGGTAGCCCACGTCGAGCATGAACTCGTGATCGCCGATGACCTCCTCGCTCAGGTAGAAGCTCACGAACCGCTGGACGAGGGGCCGGTTCGCCGACGCCTTGTTGACGTAGAAGAAGAGCGGCCGGCTCAGGGGGTAGCTGAAGTCGGCGATCGAGTCCACCGACGGAAGAATCCCCTGAGGCTTGCCGCCAACAGCGACGAGCGGCTTCTTCCCCGCCGCGGCGCGGCGGGCGTTGATCGCCTCCAGGATCGCCGGCGGGGTGTCGATGACCTCCGGCCGCGGATCGATCGCGATCGCCTGGACCCGGTCCCGGTTGTGGTCGAGGAACGCGAACCCGAAGTAGGTCAGGGCGTACGGGTTGGCACCCGTCTGCTCGGCCAAGAGCTGGTCCTCCTCGGTTCCGAAGTAGTCGGTGCGGCTGTCCCCCTCTTTGCCGCACACCACCGCGGTGAACACGTCGAACGTCCCCGAGGTGCTCGCAGCGCCGGAGAGGACGATCGGCTCATCGGCAAAACGCGGACTGATCTGACTCCAGCGGGTGATGAGCCCCTCGCTCTCGCGGCTCCAGAGAAGGTTGAGCTCGCCCAGGGTCATCACCGGGACACCGTCGAGGAAGATTTTGCTCGTCCGCGACACAACCACAGCCACGCCATCCAACCCGATCATCAGCTCGATGTACTCGATCCCGCGATCCTTGGCGGTGGCGATCTCCGCTGGGCGGATTGGCCGGGACGCGTCGTTGATGTCCGTCTCGCCCGCGAGAAACCGCCGGAACCCGCCGCTCGTCCCGCTCACGCCCACCGAGATCCGCGCCCCTGGAGCCAGGGCGAGGAAGTCCTTTGCCACCGCTTCCGTGACCGGCCCGACAGTGCTCGAACCATCGATCAGGATCGCCTGGGAATCCACTGGCGCCGTCGGCTGGGCCAGCCCGGCCACGACCCACAACCCCACGAGAAGCCACGCTGAGTTCCGCATTCCATTCCTCCTGCACTATATAGAGATGCGCCAAAGTATAGGCGGGCGATGGCCATTGTCAACGCGGCTCAAGGGTGAAGTTCGTCCTATAGGATATAATGAACGCATCATCCGCATACCCACTCATAATTGGTCTATATAGTCTCTGAGCTTGGCGCGGGGACCGAAGCGTCGAGGGCGGTCTCGGCGATGTTGAACCCGTGCTCCCGGCAGCGGAGGAGGCTGTCGTGGAGCAGGGTGAGCGGAAGGGCGTTCTCCTGCTGGGCGCGGATCGCCTCCTGCATCCACTCGGTGACCGTCGCCTTCGCTCCCTTCTCGGCGAGGACCCGGTTGGCCCGCTCCACATCGCGGTTCGTGAACGCGGCCACGGCCTCCCGCACCACGTCTTGGGACGACTCGGCCATCCTCCGCGCTCGGTCCGCGTACCGGGCAGGCGGGGTCTCGGCGACAGTCTGCGCCGCGTGGGATACCTTCACCGCGTGGTCGGCGACCCGCTCCAGCTGGTCGGCCACCGTGTGGTAGTGGAGGAACTGGAACTTGGACATCCCGACCTCCTCCTCGACGATGAGGTCACGCAGGAGGAGCCCGAACTGGCGCGCCACGAGGAGGACAAGGCGGTCCACGTCACCATCGCGCTCCTCCACGTCGCGGGCCAACTCCTCGTCGCGGGTGAGGAACGCGGCCACGGCGTCGTCCCACATCGCCCCGGCGATCTCCAGGATCCGGTGGAGGGTGAGAGGTGCCGGGAAGTCGCGGACGTTCGCCACGCAATGGAGGGTCACCGCGCGTTGCGTCTCGCCCAGAACCTCCACCCCGACCAGCGACTGGGCGATGTCGCGCACCGCCCGGCGGCCATCCGGGCCGATGCGCTCCCCGACGACCTCGATCACGTCGTAACCGGCGATGTAGCGGGCGATGATGTCCCGCTGGAGGTGAACCCGCTCCCGGCCGGTCATGACCAGCGTACAGCGATTGCGATCCCTCACCCCCTCGGGAACGACCACCATCACCCCCGATTCGTTGGGGATGAGAATCATCTCGCTCCCCTGCCCCACCCCCATCCGGTCCGCCCACTCCTTGGGGAGGGTCACGAGGTACGTCCCCCCTCCCGTTACCTGCACCCGCCGCCGGTACGTCATCCTTACCTCCCACTATCCATAGACCGGCACATTCTATATAGGCCCGGGCGAGCCGACAAGAGGACGGCTGGTTCTCTGTGGCGGGGAGTGCCGAGGGTCCGGTCGAGGCGATCGCTTACGGGACGATAGGCTCGAACCGGGCCTGGAAAAACCGGAGCTCGGGGGGCTCGTAGACCATCCGCAGGCCGCGGATCGCGTCGCGTCCCTCGTGAAGGGCGATGCAGCTCTCGGCGACGACGTCCATGTGGAGGTTCGTGTACACCCGGCGGGGGATGGTGAGGCGGACGAGCTCGAGCTTGGGCCTGCGGTGGTCACCTGTCTTGGGGTCCCGACCGGCGCTCACGATCCCCCGCTCCATTCCCCGGACGCCGCTGTCCACGTACAAGGCCGCGGCGAGGGCTTGCGCCGGGAACTCCTCCTGGGGGATGTGGGGGAGGAACCGTCTTGCGTCCACGAACACCGCGTGGCCGCCGATCGGGACCACGATCGGGATCCCCGCTTCCAGGAGCCGGTCCCCCAGGTACTCCACCTGGCGGACGCGGCTCGCG
>CAKZSO010000010.1 GCA_937921255.1 Candidatus Bipolaricaulota bacterium | reverse complement strand
GGAGGTCGTCCGGTTCCACGGCCACCCCTGCCCCGGCTGGCGATCGGCTACCGGGTGACCTTGGTTGCCCTGGACTTCCTCGGGGTCGAGCGGGCCGAGGACGAGGAGCTTGTGGCGATCGTGGAGAACGACGCCTGCGGGCTCTCCTCGCTCCCGGCGTTCCTCCTTGGGGTGGGGCGCCTCACCGAGCGGGGTCTTGGGGTCCACCAGTACTTCGCCCGCGTACTCGGGGAGGAACCGGCGGCGCCCGCTGCCCTCCGCGGGGAGCTTCCCACGCGGCCGATCGTGGTGCCGTACAGCGGGAAGGCCTACGACTGGAACCACCTCCAGCGACGGTGCGCGTACCACGACATGGAGGCCCTTCCAGAGCCGCGGCACCTCGACCTCCTCGACTTCGCCCGCCGCCGGTGGGGAGCCGAGCTCCTGGACTGCTCGCTTGCGGAGGTGGAGCAGGCTGTGCGCGGGGTGGCGCGGGAGCTCGACGTACCCGGGGAGTACGTTCCCGCCCGTTACAGTACTCACCTCCGCACCGGCTCGGTCGAGCCCCTCGTCCCCGTGATCGCCCACAACCGCGACGACGTGGTCACCCTGGCCTGAATCCTCTCCCTCCTTCTCCGGAAGGTGACGGGGTCTGGCTGACCTCCTTGCCCGCCTCGCCTCTGAACCGTGGTACCGCGGGCAGGTGATCCCCTCGCTCGCTGTTCCCGCTCGACCTGGCGCCCCCGCTGGGCCTCCCTCCGGGTGCGCTGGAGTGGCTGGCGCGCGAGGGGATCCGACTCTACAACTATCAGGTCGCGGCGATGGAGCGTCTCCTCGCGGGACGGAGCGCGGTCCTCTTCACCGGCTCCTCGTCGGGAAAGACGCTCGCGCTGGCCCTGCCCATCGGGCCGGCCTTGGCCCAGGACCGGGGGGCGACAGCACTCCTCCTCTATCCCATGAAGGCCCTCGCTTAGGACCAGCTCGCGAAGTGGACCAACGTGGCCGGAGGGTTGAGGCTGGAGGGGATGGTGGGGATCTACGACGGGGACACCCCCACCCACCGCCGGCCCCGGCTGCGGGCCAAGGGACGCATGCTCCTCACACCCCCCCTGCGCCCTCCGCCAGTACCTCAAGGGGCACCACCACTGGGCGCTATTTTTGAAAGGCGTTCGGTACGTGGTGGTGGACGATGGGCACCGGTATCGGGGCGTGTTCGGGTCCGGTGGGGCCCTCCTCCTGCGCAGGTTGGGACGGGTGCTTGCCCGCTACGGTGTGGAGCCCACGTACGCGGTGGCCTCGGCTACCACGGGTGCTCGGCAACTGCTCGGGGAACGGCTCCTAGGTCAATCGGTGACGGTGGTGGGCCGGGACGGCTCGCCGCAGGGCGCCCGGACGTGGTGGGCGTGGGATCCCGGCCGAGATCCCGAGAGGTCCCCGCTTCGACAGGCGGTGGATCTGTGCGCGTTCCTCGTGGGGGAGGGACGGCAGACGCTCGCCTTCCTCCCGTCGCGGCGGATGGCGGAGGCCCTCGCCCAGG
This sequence comes from Candidatus Bipolaricaulota bacterium, assembly GCA_937921255.1. Taxonomy (GTDB): domain Bacteria; phylum Bipolaricaulota; class Bipolaricaulia; order Bipolaricaulales; family Bipolaricaulaceae; genus Bipolaricaulis. The sequence goes on along the minus strand of CAKZSO010000010.1, from coordinate 36,489 downwards.
CTGTGAAAGAGGGATTGCCTGTCAGAGGTCCGCAGTCCGATGCGGAGGGTTCGGGCTGTCCGATCGTCGCGTCGTACCGGGCCGGCTACCGACCAGAGGAGCGGCGGAAGCTGGAGCAGTGGCTGCGCGACGGGGCGCTCCGGTTGGTCGCCTCAACGTGCGCCCTTGAGCTGGGCGTGGACGTGGGCGGGCTCGACGCGGTGGTCCTCGTCGGGTACCCCGGATCGGTGACCTCGGTCCGCCAGCAGGTCGGCCGAGCCGGTCGCTTGGGACGGGATGCCCTTGGTGTCTACCTCCCGCTCGACCCCCCTCGATCGGTACTTCCTCGACCGACTCGGGGAGCTTGCGGAGGGGGACGTCGAAACGCCGACCTTGAACTCCCCTCATCGGGAGCTCCCCGTCCGCCACCTCCCCTGTGCGGCGGCGGAGGTCCCCCTGCGGGGGGATGAGCTGTCACGGCTTGGGGTGGTGGAAGACGACGCTTGGACCCTGGAGCGGGCCGGCCTCCTCGCCGCAACGCCCCGCGGTTCGTCCTACGCGGGTCAGGTGCGTCCGGCCGACGCAGTATCCCTCAACGCCCTCACCGCCCGGCAGGTCCAGATCCTCGTCTCGGGGGTGCCCGTCGAAACGTGGGATGAGCACCGCGCCCGGCGCGAGGCGTTCCATGGGGCGGTGTTCCTCCACCCGGGAGAGCCGTTCCAGGTGCCGCCCCTCGACCTCCCCCCCTCGAGTTCGAGTCCGAGGGGGTGTGGCTCACGTGGGACGGGGAGAGGCGAACGGCGCAACTCGGAGCTCGACTTCTGGACTTTGGACGGGGAACTTTGGACTGGGTTTCCCCCGGTCCGCTCCACGCGGCCGAACATGCTCTGGTTCCCGTCGTTCCCCCCGTGGCTCGGTGTGAGACAGGGGGGCGTGGGCGGCGCCTCCTCGCCTTTTCACCCGGCTACAGGACATCCAACGGTGCTCATCTACGACGCCTGCCCTGGGAGGATCGGGATTGCGTCCCTCCTCCATGCCCGCGTGGAGGAGTGGGTCGCGCGGACCGCGGATCTTCTCGCGTCCTGCCCGTCCCCGAACGGCTGCCTGCGGTGCGTGCTCTCGCCCCGCTGCGGGAGCGGGAACCAGCCAGTGGAGAAAACCGCTGCCCACGGGCTACTCTGCGCCTGGCTTGCGGGGCGGGAGGGAGGGGGGGAGGGGCCGGGGAAGCCCCTCCCCCTGGGGAGGCTGGCCCTCGCTAGGGGCAGTTCCCAAAGCAAATCTGAACTTTGAACTTCCACTGCCCGTCGGGCCCGATGTACCAACAGTACCCAGGGCCGCTTGGGCACTGGCCGACGAAGAAATGCCAGCCGCCGGACGGGCTCCAGAACCATCCCATCCCCGGGGCTATGTACCCCATGCCCCCGCACGGCGGGCACGGCGTGAACCCCCAGCATGGCGGGCACGGCCAGTACCCGGCTCCCGTGGGCGGGCTCACGATTTGGAACGTCGTCCAGGCCGTCACGTAGCAGCCGCAACCCGGCTCGGGGATGAGCCCAAGCGCCCGCGCCCGGCCCGAGTCGGGGTCGGGCCCGAGGAGGGGGTAGGGATCGGAGTAGGTCCCCATCGGGACAGTAAGCGGTCGGGTGGAGGCCACAAGCTGGAGCGTCTCCGTTCCCGTGGGCGGGGCGACCCGGAACTGGTAGGTGGGCTGGTCGGGGAGGACGTGGGTCCCCGCCGGCCGGTAGGGGTTCGGAGAGTAGGCGTTCGGGAAGACCAGCCGGATCATCCCCGTCGGCTCGATGTCGAAGATGTAGACGTAGGCGGCCTGAGAGATGTAGAAGTGGACCCGGGCCGTCTCTCCGACCACGTACTGGCTCTTCTCGGTCCAGATCGAGGCTGACAACCCTGGAACAGGAGACGGGATCAGCCCCAGGGGGGACACACCGGACTGGGCAAACCCGGCGACGCAGCCCGCCACCACCAGTACTGCGGACAGCGCTCTCTTCATCTCGATCACCTCGCCCCTATGTACACCACCTCCCGGGTGCGGGTTCCGAGGTAGGAGCTGTGGCGGTGGGCAGCTATCATTGGGGCGTGGGTGTCCTCTCCTATCCCCTGATTGCGGTGTTTGGCTATGCGCTCGGAGGTCTGCCTGTGGCGTACCTCGCTGGGCGTCTGCGCGGGGTGGACCTCCGCCGGCTCGGTTCGGGGAACGTGGGGGGGACGAACGCCCTGCGCGTCTTGGGATGGAAGGTGGGAATTGCGGTAATGGCGCTCGACGTGGCCAAGGGGTACGTCGCGGCCGGGTTGCTCCCGCGGCTTCCCGTTCTCGAGGGTCCACCCGTCTACCTCGGGCTGTGCGCGGGCTTGGCCGCGGTGTTGGGACACGTGTTTTCGCCCTACCTCCGGCTGCGGGGGGGAAAGGGGGTGGCCGCTGCGGCCGGGGTCTCCCTGGCGCTCGCTCCGTTTGCCGTGGCGATCGCCGCCGCGGTGTTCGCCCTTCTCACGGCCTTGACGGGAATCGTCTCCGTGGGTTCGCTTGGGGCAGCCCTCACCCTTCCGGTGGCCGCGTTCCTGCTGTCCCGATTCGCGGGGGTGGAGCTTCACCCCGCGGTGGGGGCGATGACGGTGGCACTCGTTCCCATCGTCTTTTGCACCCATCGGGCGAACCTCCGCCGCCTTCGTGAAGGCACGGAGAACCGGTTTCGGCGGTTCTGGGAGCGGAACCAAGGCTAGGTCGTTCCTCTCCAGGCCCGAAACGGTGCCCTCTGTCCTCGGGCGGGAGGTAGAATGCTGGGCTCGGGGCACCCCCGTGCCCGTGTTCGCGGGAGACCGCGTCGGGCGCCTTCGAGGGAGGAGGGGACGATGAGGGTCTCAGACAGACGCATCGCCGAGTGGTGGGAGGCACCCGGGATCGACGGCCGGGAGGCCTTCGACGAGGAGGTCCTCTACCTCAACAGCCTGATCGACGAGATGGCCCTCCCCCGGTGGGCGATCCTCGTTCGGGACCGGATGCCCCGCTGGGGGTTCGAACCGTGTGCCCACCGCTTTTTGGAGGGGTTGGAGCAGGTGCTGGGCATGATCGGGGCCGGGCGGGCGGGCCCCCGGTTCGGGGAGTGTGGCGACATCCCCCTGTCCGTGCAGCGAAGGCTCGATCAGGTGGGGGAGGCACTCCTCCAGTGGGCGGGATCAGGGAACGGGGCCGGGCCCCTCGCCCGCGAGCTGGGCGAACGCACACCCGACCGGATCGAGGCCGCCCAGGCGATGGGGGAGATCGTGCTGGGGATCGGCCACGGACCGGCCCTCCTCGATGCGTCGCTCGAGCGGTGGGCGGAGCGAGCCCGGTCACCTCTGGCCCGGCGTCTGGTCGACGGGGAGGAGGCTCCGCTCGCGGTCCTCGCCCAGCATCCGTGCTCGTACGCGCTCCTCTGGAACGTGCACCGGATCGCCAGCGGCATCGGGAACGGCGAACCACCGTCGGTCCTGGTGTGCGGGTCCTCCCTCCGCGTGGCCCCGAAGCTCGACCCAGGCCGGGTCGACACCCTGCGGAAGGTCGGGGAGGTCCTCTCCCAGTGGCTGCAAGACCTTCCTCCCGAACAGGGCTTCGGGGAGCGGGTCTACGGGATGATCGGGCCGCGCGATGACGTGCGGAGATGGCTCGTGGCTTCCCTTTACAAGACGCTCAAGCTGTGGCTTGTCCACTTGGACGGAGTCCTCGGGGAAAGCCACGACTACTTCTCTCTCATCTAGGTTGCGCGGGCGCGACCGGAAGCTAACCTAGGGCCCAAGATGGGAACCTTTGTCCTCGTGGAGCACCCGCTCATCCGGGCCAAGCTCACGCGCTTGCGCGACAAGCGGACGGACCGCCTTCAGTTCCGGCAGATCCTCGAGGAGGTCACCGCGCTCATGGTGTACGAGATCACGCGGGACTTCCCGCTGCGAGAGGTGGAGGTGGAGACTCCGCTCGAGCGCGCGGCGGGGGTCGACCTCGCGCGCCCGGTGGTGCTCGTCCCCATCCTGCGGGCGGGGATCGTGATGCTCGATGGCGTTCTGTCTCTCATCCCCAGCGCCCGGATTGGACACATCGGGATCTACCGGGACCCGAAGACCCTGAAGCCCGTGGAGTACTACGCCAAGCTCCCCGCGAACCTCGGGGACGCCCTGGTCATCGTTGTGGACCCGATGCTGGCTACAGGGGGCTCGGCTGCCCACGCGGTGGAGGTCGTCAAGGGGCGCGGGGCGCAGGACGTCCGCTTCCTGTGCCTTGTCGCATCTCCGGAGGGGCTGCGCGTTCTCCGGTCGGCCCACCCCGACGTCCCGGTGTACGCGGCGGCTCTCGACCGGGAGCTCGACGGCCACGGCTACATCCGCCCCGGCCTCGGGGATGCCGGGGACCGGCTGTTCGGCACCTAGGAGGTCCGGTGAAACGGTGTGCACTCGTGACCGGGGGGTCGCGCGGGATCGGCGCCGCCACCGCGGTGAAGCTTGCCGCGCGGGGTTGCGATGTGGCGGTGAGTTACCGAACCCAGCGGACGGCGGCGGAGGAGGTGGCCGCGGCGGTGCAGCGCCTGGGGGGGCGGGCGTTCATCCTTCAGGCCGACCTGGCGGATCTGGACCAGGCGCGGGACCTCATCCACGACGCGGCGGAGGCGCTCGGAGGACTGCACATCCTCGTAAACAACGCGGGGTACGTCCAGCGGCTTCCATGGGACGAGGTTTCGCTTGAGGATTGGGAGCGGATGCTTCGGGTGGGCCTCACCGCGCCGTTTGTCCTCTCGCGGTACGCGGTCCCCTACATGCGCGAGGCCAATTTCGGCCGAATCGTGAACGTGTCTTCCCTGCGCGCCCTCTCCGGCTCGGCACACGGCATCCACTACGCGACGGCCAAGGCCGGCCTCCTCGGGTTCACGAAGTCCCTCGCCCTCGCCGTGGCCCCGCTTGGGATCACCGTGAACGCAGTCTGTCCGGGCTTCGTGGCCACGGAGATCAACCGCGAGGCGCTTGCGACGCGCGGCGACGAGATCCGGGCTCAGATCCCCCTCGGCCGCGTGGCCCATCCGGAGGAAATCGCGTCGGTGATCGCGTTCCTGTGTTCGGACGAGGCGGGTTACATCACCGGGGAGACGGTTTCCGCAAACGGCGGTCTCCGGATGGGCTGATGGACCTCCGCCGGGTGGGCCTGTCGACGTTTCTCTGGCCGGGGATGGACCTCCGGCGGTGGCTGGACCTCGCGGCCGAGCTCGGGTTGGGCGGGGTCGAGCTGAGGGCCGATCCCCGCGGGGCCTCCCCCCAGGACCTCACACCGGCGGATCGCCGCCTCCTGCGGGCCCAGATCGAGGCGCGGGGCCTGTGGTCGACGGTTCACGTGCCGATCTACGGGGTGAACCTCGCCTCTCCCCTGCCTTCCCTCGCTGCGGCGGCCCTGGGCGAGGCGATCCAGGCGGTGGACCTCGCGGCCGACCTCGGGTCGCGCGCGGTGGTGGTCCACCCGGGGCACGTGGATCCTGACTACCTTCAACTCGAGGGGGAACGCGATCGGGCGCTTCGCCTCCTTTGGTTTGCGCTGGAGGTCGTCCTCGCCCGCGCCCGGCGGGGCGCGGTCCAGGTCGCCCTCGAGAACAAGCAGCGCGGCCGCGGCTGGGACATGGTCTACACCGCGGAGGATCACCACCTCTTCCTGGGCCACTTCCCGGACCTCGGGGCGTGCCTCGACCTCGGTCATCTCCACACCACGGGTGGGGACCCTGGGGCGTACGTGGCCGCGCTGGGCGATCGGCTCCTCCACGTCCACCTCCACGACAACCGCGGCGAGGCCGACGAGCACCTTCCGCTCGGCCGTGGTGGGGTGGCGTGGCGGGCCGCGCTCGCTGCGCTGGAGGGGAGCGGGTACCGCGGTTCGATCGTCCTCGAGATCCCCGACCCTGACGGGCTGAGGGAGTCCGTGTCTTTGGTGGAGAGGGCATGAGGGCTCCCCGCTGGTACTGGGCGTTTGTGCTGGCCAACGCCGCGATGGGCGCGGCTTCCCCTCTCCTTCCCCTCTACGCCTACTTCTTGGGGGCGACGGCCGGCGGTGTGGGGACGCTCACCGCAGTCGGGAGCGTGATGAACGTGGTGGGGAGCCTGGTCTGGGGACGGGTCCTCGACTCCACGCCGCGGCGGCGGATGTTCATCGCCCTCGGCTTCCTGGGGGTCGCGGTGGCGTACCTCATCCTCCCGCTCCTCACGGGGTTGCCCCAGCTGTTCCTCGTCAACGGGTGGGCCGCCTTTGCGTGGATGGCGGGGTCTTCGGTGTCGTTTTTGCTCGTCCTGTCGAGGTTCCCCAAGGAGCAGTGGGAAAAGGAGATCGCCCGGTTCAACGTCTACTGCGGGGTCGGGTGGACGGTCGGCCTTGCCGTGGGGGCGGCCTGGACCTCGGTCGTTGTCCGGTGGATTGGCGAAGGATGGGGACTGCGGTCGCTCGGGCTGATCGTCGGGGCCCTGTCCCTCCTCGCGATCGTCGTCGCCCTGCGCGAGATCCCCGAGCCCGAGCCCCAAGCCTCCGCGCCCTCGCTTCGCGACGTGGTACTGAACATGGGCAACTTCCTCTACGAGCGGTTCCGCACCAGTCCCCTCCACCTCTACGAGGCCCTTCGGCCCTCCCAGGTCATCCGGTTCATGCAGGGGCGGACGGCGTTCGGTCCCGATCTCATCCTGGTTTACTACTCAGCCCTGTTGGCGTTCGTTGGGTTCGCGATGGTGTTCGCCCCGTTTCCCGTGTTCGTCCGGCAGACGCTGGGGTGGCCGAGCGCGCTCGTGTTCGCCTTGTCCGTCGCCCACCATGGGGTGAGCGTGGTCGCGTTCGGATGGGCCCGCAAGGCGGTGGGGAGGTGGGGTCACCGTCCGGCAGCGGCAGTCGCGCTCCTCGGCCGAGCGGGGATGTTCGTTGGGTTTGCCCTGGCCACGCCCGTGACCGCGCGCTGGCTCCTCCCGGTTCTCTGGGGGGTGGCCGGGACGACATGGGCGTTTTTCCACCTCTCCGTGACGTCGATCGTGTCACGGCTCACGCCCCCGGGGCTCCAGGGGCAGGGGCTGGGGATCTACAACGCGGTGGCCGGCCTTGGCAACGTGATGGGGGCTCTCGCCGGAGGGTTCGTCGCCGACTTCATCGGGTTTCGGGCCGCGTTCCTGTTCGGGGCGATGCTGATGGTCGTGACCCTCCCCATCCTCCTCGTGGAAGGGCGCCCCGTTACGTAGGGGTTACTTCTTCTTCCCGGTCTCCACCACGGCCATCCCGTTGTAGTACCCGCAGGACGGGCACACGCGGTGGGGGAGGCGGAACTCGTGGCACTGCGGACACGCAGCGGCGGGGACAATCTGCGCCCGCCAATGGGTGCGGCGCAGCCTCACCTCGCGGTGGGACTTTCTCGACTTGGGAACGGCAGCCATGAATCCTCCTTACGTGTCACCCAATTGTGCCGGCGGTCGCTCCAAGATCAAGGTCACCGGCCCGTCGTTTACGAGGGCGACCTCCATCCGCGCCCCGAACACGCCGCTTTGGACCGAAACGCCCTCCTCGCGGAGGAGGCGGAGAAAGGTCGCGTATAGATCCGCCGCGACCTCGCTGGGCGCGGCCCGCTCGAACCCTGGGCGCCGGCCGCGGGAGGCGTCGCCGTGGAGGGTGAACTGAGATACGCAGAGGATTTCACCCCCGATATCGCGCAGGGAGCGGTTCATCCGGCCCCGGTCGTCGCGGAACACGCGCAGCTCGGGGATCTTCCGTGCCCAGAACCGAAGTTCGTCCTCGGAGTCGTCCCTTCCGAACCCGACCAGGAGGAGGAGCCCCGGGCCAATCCTTGCCACCTCGCGGCCGTCCACACAGACGCTTGCCTCCGAGACCCGCTGCAGGACGATCCGCATCCGCGTCTACGGTCGTAGGGAGCGGACGTGGGCGACGAGCCGGCGCAGGTCCTCGACCGACAGGTCCTCGAGGAGGTAGTGGATCTCCCGCGTGAGGTCGGTTCGCTCCCGTTCGAGGCGGTTCCGCTCGCGGAACGCCTGTTCCGCCATCCGGCGGGCGGGATGGTTGATCTCCCGCTCGACGTGGTTCACGCGCCAGCGGGGGAGCTTCGCGAGGAGGTCGAGGGCCTGGTGGTTGAGGAGATCGAGGTGCGGCTCGCGCACTGGGTAGAACCCGTTCACCTGGTTGGCAACGAGCTGGTTGTCGGTGAGGAACACCGCCTCGTCTGGGGAAAGCGCCACGGCGAGGCGGATCCCCTCGAGGAGGGCCTTGTACTCCGCGACGTCCGTTGTCCCCCGCCCGACCAGTTTCGAGAGCTGTTCTACGACCTGGCCCTTGTCGTCGGTGACAACGACCCCGATTGCCGCTTCTCCGGGGTTCCCGCGCGCGATTCCCCTCACGTTCACGAAGATCTTCCGCACCACCCCTCCTCAACACACTCCGGGTAGACCCGTCTTTGGGCCCGGCAGGGTTCGAACCTGCGACCTATCCGGTTATGAGCCGGCTGCTCTACCCCTGAGCTACGGACCCGCCTCAGGATGGTAGTCCTCCTCTCTTGGAGAGGCAACTCGGGACAGGGCCCGCCGGCAGGCGGCGGCCACGGCGGAGGGGGTGAACCCGAGCTCCCGGAGGAGGACCGGCCCCGGGGCGCTCGCCCCGAACGACGAGAGGCCGACGATCTCCCCGTCCAGGCCGACGTAGTGCTCCCATCCCAGGCCCTGCGCGGCCTCCACCGCCACCCGCGCCCGCACGGTGGGAGGGACGACTCCGTCCCGGTACGCCGGCGGCTGCCGGTCGAACAGGTCCCAGCTGGGAAGGTTCACCACCCGCACCCGGATGCCCTCCGCCGCGAGCTCCTCCCCGGCGGCGAGGGCGAGGTGGACCTCGGAGCCCGTGGCGATCAGGATCAACCGCGGTTCTGTTCCGGGAGAGCTCTCCCAGAGGACGTATCCGCCTCGATGGAGCCCGGCAGGGGAGGCAACGCGGCTTCGGTCGAGAACCGGCACGTCCTGGCGGGTGAGGACGAGGGCGGTCGGCCCGTCCCGGCGGAGGAGGGCGGCGCGCCACGCCTCGGCCGTCTCGGCGGCGTCCGCGGGCCGGATCACAGTCAGGTTGGGAACCCCTCGCAAGCTCAGCAAGTGCTCGACCGGTTGGTGGGTCGGGCCGTCCTCGCCCACGGCGATCGAGTCGTGGGTGAACACGAACACGACCGGGGCGTGCATGAGGGCCGCCAAGCGGATCGCGGGGCGCATGTAGTCGGAGAAGACGAGGAACGTCCCCGTGAACGGCCGGACCCCGCCGTGACGAGCCATCCCGACCGCGATCGCCCCCATTGCGTGCTCGCGGACCCCGAAGTGGACGTTCCGGCCCTCGTAGCTCCAGCCGCCGCCCACCTCGCCCTGTCGGTCCGCCGGCCCGGGGGCAGGGCCGAAGTCGCCCTCGCCCTTGAGCCAGGTGAGGCAGGACGGGTTGAGGTCCGCCGACCCGCCGATGAGCTCGGGAACGCCTGTGGCGAGCCGTTGGAGGATGGCCTCCGCGGCCTTGCGGGTCGAGACGGGCTTCCCCCCTGACGGGAACGAGGGGAAGGTTCGGTCCCAACCCGCAGGGAGGTCTCCGCGCATCCTCCGCACAAGCTCCCCGGCGAGCGCGGGGTGGTCCGCGGCGTACCGCTCCAGGAGCCCCACCCACCGCTGCTCGGCCTCCGCCCCCCGGGCTGCCGCCTCGTGGAACGGCGCCCGGGCCGCGGGTGGGACGAAGAAGGGCGGCTCCTTCGGCCACCCCAGGGCGTGTTTCATTGCCCGGAGCTCGGCGTCCCCGAGCGGGGAACCGTGGACGTGAAACGTACCGGCCTTCGTCGGCGCACCGTAGCCGATCGTCGTCGCGACGGAGATGAGGGAGGGCCGATCGGTCGTCTCCTTCGCCGATCCCAGCGCGCGGTCGATGGCGGAGAGGTCGTTCCCGTCCTCGACTTCCACCACGTGCCACCCCTGGGCGGCGAACCGCGCGGGGACGTCCTCGGTGAACGCAAGCTCGGTCGAGCCGGCGAGGGAGATCCGGTTCCGGTCGTAGAGGACGACGAGCTTCCCGAGGCGAAGGTGCCCGGCGAGCGCGCACGCCTCGGCGGAGATCCCCTCCATGAGGTCCCCGTCGCTTGCCAGAACGTAGGTTCGATGGTCCACCACCGGGTAGCGGGGGCGGTTGAACCGCGCCGCGAGGTGGGCCTCGGCGATCGCCATCCCCACGGCCATTGCCAGCCCCTGGCCGAGCGGGCCGGTGGTGGCCTCCACGCCGGGGGTGAGGCCGGCCTCGGGGTGCCCCGGGGTCCGGCTCCCCCACTGGCGGAACCGCTGGAGCTCGTCCAGGGGGAGGTCGTAGCCGGCGAGGTGGAGGAGGGCGTAGAGGAGGGCTGACCCGTGGCCGGCGGACAGGACGAACCGGTCACGATTGGGCCACCCCGGGTTCCGGGGGCTGTGGACGAGGTGACGCGTCCACAGGGCGTACGCCAGCGGCGCTGCGCCGAGGGGGAGCCCAGGGTGACCGGAGTGGGCCCCCTCGACCATGTCCGCGGCCAGGACGCGCAGGGCGTTCACAGCGAGATCCTCGGTTTCTGTTCGATTCACGCGTTCCTCCTCCGGATTGCGGGGATTATAGCCCCTGGCCTTGCGGCCTCGGGGGTTGGCACGTGGGGCGAAGACGGTCTATCCTCCCTCCGTGACGCACGATCGGTATGCGCTTGCCCCGATGGCCGACCTCTGGACCCTCGATGCCCAGTACGCAACTTGGCTCAAGGTTGAGCTCGCCGCCCTGGCCGCGCTGGAGGAGGTGGGGAAGGTCCCGCCGGGGACCGCCGGTGCAGTTGCGGCGCGGGTGCGGATCAACAAGGAGCGGATCCGGGCTTGGGAAGCGGAGGTCGGACACGACCTCATCGCGTTCCTGTGGGCGGTGGAGGAGACCGTCGGCCCCGAGGGCCGCTGGCTCCACTACGGGCTCACGTCGTCCGACGTCAAGGACACCGCCCTCGCCCTGACCCTTCTCCAGGCCCTCGACCTCGTCCGCGTGAAAGCGGTTCGGCTTCAGAGGGCGCTGCTTGAGCTGGCGGGGAGACACCGCACCACGCCGATCCTCGGCCGGACCCACGGCCAGGGGGCGGCCCCGACCACGTTTGGGTTGAAGGTCCTCGCGTGGGGGGACGAGCTCGGGCGGGTCCTCGGCCGACTCGACCGGGCGCGGGACGGGGTCGCGGTGGGGAAGCTCTCCGGCGCGGTGGGAACTCACGCCTACTTTCCACCCCAGGCGGAAGAGGTGGCCCTTGCCTCGCTTGGGCTCCAGCCTTCCCTGGTGGCGACCCAGATCATCGCCCGCGACCGGCACGCCGAGGTCCTGTTCGCCCTCGCCTCTGCGGCGTCGCTCGTGGAGAAGGTCGCCCTCGAGGTCCGGCTCCTATCGCGGTCCGAGGTCGGGGAGGTCGCCGAGGGGCGACCGGAGGGGTCGTCGGCGATGCCCCACAAACGGAACCCCATCCTCTCCGAGCGGTTGTGCGGTCTGGCGCGGATTGTACGGGCCGCACTGGGCCCCGCCCTCGAGGACAACGCCCTCTGGCACGAGCGGGACATGTCCCACTCCTCGGTTGAGCGGGTGCTCCTGCCCCAGTGCTTCACCCTGGTGGACTACATGCTCGCCCGGGCGGGAGACCTCGTGGACGGGCTCGTGGTCTTCCCCGAGCGGATGCGCGCCCACCTCGAGGAGGCGGGGGGGCTCCCGTTCTCCGAGGGGCTCCTCGTCGCCCTCGTCCGGTCCGGGCTTGGTCGGCGCGAGGCCCACACGCTCGTCGCCCGCCTGGCTGACCGCGCCCGGGAACGGGGGATGGACCTCGCTTCTGTCGCTGCCGCCGATCCGCTGGTCCAGGAGCGGCTCACGCCGGACGAGCTCCGCTCCGCGTTCGACCTCGGTTCGACCCTGCGCCACGTCGGCGTGGCGTTCGACCGGGTGCGACAGGACGGGTATACTGCGTGAGGAGATCGCGATGCCTGCGCAACCCTGGATCTGCCGCCGTATCCTGCCCCTCCAGGGGCAGGGATAACGTACACCAGCGCGTTCCGGCACCAAACAGCAAACAGGAGATCACTGGGTTCGTCCTTTGGGCAAGGAGGGAGGCGTGGGGTTCACGAAACTAGAGGCAGATCCAGCGGCCCGCGAGCGAGCGGTGCTCGCGTTTTGGGAGGGGAGCCGCGCGTTCGCGCGGTCGCTTGAGGCGCGAAAAGGGGGCCCCCGGTTCGTGTTCTACGAGGGGCCGCCGACGGCGAACGGCCGCCCGCACATCGGCCACCTTCTGGCGCGCCTCGAGAAGGACCTCTTTCCCCGCTACCACACGATGCGGGGACGCTACGTCGGTCGCAAGGCGGGCTGGGACTGCCACGGCCTCCCGGTGGAGCTCGAGGTGGAGAAGGCCCTCGGGATCAGCACCAAGGCCGAGATCGAGCGCTACGGGGTCGAGGCGTTCGTCTCTCAGTGCAAGGAGTCTGTTCGGAAGTACATCCGGGCCTGGGAGGAGATGATCCGGCGCCTGGGGTTCTGGATCGACCTGGACGACCCGTACGTCACCTACACCGACGACTACATCGAGACCCTGTGGTGGGAGCTCAAGGAGATCCACGCCCGGGGCCTCCTCTACCCCGGCCACAAGATCCTCCCCTACTGCCCACGGTGTGGGACGTCCCTCTCCTCCCACGAGGTGGCGCAGGGGTACCGGCGGGTTGCCGACCCCTCTGTGTTCATCCGGATGCCCCTGCGGGATGAGCCGGATGTCTCCTTCCTGGTGTGGACGACCACCCCCTGGACGCTTCCGGCGAATGTGGCCTTGGCCATCAATCCTGAGATCGAGTACGCCGAGGTGCGGTACAGGGGGGAGAGGCTGATCCTCGCCCGCTCGCGGGTGACGGCGGTCTTGGGGGAGGAAGCGAAGATCGAGCGCATGTTCCCGGCCCAGGAGCTCCACCGTGTGGAGTATGAGCCACCGTATCGCTTGAGCCCAAGCCCGGACGCATATGTGACCTGGCCGGCGGCGTTCGTGTCCACGGACGAGGGGACGGGGATCGTCCACATCGCCCCCGCGTTTGGGGAGGAGGACTACGCCCTGGGGCACGATGCGGGCCTCCCCTTCCTCCAACCGGTGGACCGGGGTGGACGGTTCACCGACGAGTTCCCCCTCGCAGCCGGGGCCTTCGTGAAGGATGCGGATCCGTTGATCCTCGCCGACCTCGAGAAGCGAGGGCGCCTGTTGCGGGCAGAGACCTACGAGCACGACTATCCGTTCTGCTGGCGGTGCGACACCCCGCTCCTCTACTACGCCCTCGACTCGTGGTTCATCGCCACGACCCGCGCCAAGGACGAGATCCTTGCCGCGGCGGAGACGGTGGCCTGGCACCCCGCCCACGTTGGGGAGAGCCGGTTTGGGGACTTCCTCGCCTCGATGCGGGACTGGGCCCTATCGCGTGACCGGTACTGGGGAACGCCGCTGCCGGTCTGGACGTGCGCCGGGTGCGGTGCGGTGCGGGTCGTGGGGTCACGGGCGGAGCTCGTCAACCACGCCGTGGACCCCGACCTCGCCCGAACGGTGGAGCTCCACCGCCCGTACGTGGACCGGGTCGAGCTCCGCTGTCGCTGCGGGCGAGCGTTGCGCCGGGTTCCGTACGTTCTCGACACCTGGTTCGACTCCGGTTCGATGCACACCGCCCAGTGGCACTACCCGTTTGAGAACCACGAGCAGTTCGAGGCCCACTACCCCGCGGACTTCATCAGCGAGGGGCTCGACCAAACCCGCGGCTGGTTCTACACGATGCTCGTGACCGGCGTCCTCCTCCACGGGCGGGCCCCGTACCGGAACGTCCTCGTCACAGGGATGGGGCTCGACAGCGCGGGCCAGAAGATGAGCAAGTCCCGAGGGAACGTGCTTGACCCGATGCCGATCGTCGAGGCGCACGGCGCCGACGCGGTGCGGTGGTACCTCGCCTCGGAGTCCGCGCCGTGGAGCGAGCGGCGGTACGACGAGAGCGGGGCCCGACAAGCGCGGTTCGGGTTCCTCGACACGGTGCGGAACTGCCACGACTTCTTCGCCCTCTACGCGGGGATCGACGGGTACACCGCCAGGGCGGTCGTCCCGCCGGTGGAAGGGCGACCGGCCCTCGACCGCTGGCTTGTCTCCCGCGTGGGGGCGGCGATCGAGCGGGTGACCTCTGCCTTGGACGGGTTCGACCCGCTCGCGGCGACGCGCGAGCTCGCGGGGCTCGTGGACGACCTCTCCAACTGGTACATCCGCCTCTCCCGCCACCGCTTCTGGGGGGAGGGGCTGACCGCGGACAAGCTCTCCGCCTATGGGACCCTGTACGAGGCACTCCGGGCTCTCGCCCTTCTCCTCTCCCCGTTTACCCCGTTCATCGCCGAGGCGATGTGGGCGTCTCTCCGCACGGAGTCGGATCCCGACTCCGTCCACCTCGCCGACTGGCCGGGCGCCCCGCCGCGGGACTCTCGGCTTGAGGCGCAGATGGCCCGCGTGCGGAGCGTGGCCTCGCTTGGGCTCGGGGCGCGGAACCTCGCCAAGGTCAAGGTTCGCCAGCCCCTCCCCGCCCTTCACGTCCTCCACCGAGACGGGGACGAGGCGATCCCCGACGAGCTGTGGGACCTCGTCCGCAACGAGGTGAACGTGCGGACGGTTGCCCGGACGGACACCCTGGACCCGTACCGCGTGCCGAAGTTGAGCCCCGACTTCCGGCGGCTCGGCCCCCTCTACGGCGAGCGGGCCCCGCGGATCGCCGCGGCCCTCGGGCGGATCGACCCGCACCAGGCCGCGGCGGACCTCGCCTCCCGGGGACGGGTCGAGGTGAAGGTCGATGGGGAGACGGTCACGCTCGACTCCGAGGCGGTGCGGGTGGAGTGGCGCCCGACCGACGGGTACGCCGTGTCTGTTGGTCCAGAGGGGGGCGTGGCCCTCGACCTCCGGCTGGACGAGGAGCTCAAGGCGGAGGGCGACCTCCGGGAGCTCGTCCACCGCCTCCAGCTCGGCCGCAAGGAGGCCGGGTTCCAGGTCACGGACCGGATCGAAATCGGGTACGCGGGATCCCTCGGGGAGGTCTTCCGCCGGTTCTCGGAGCGGATCGGGGACGAGGTCCTCGCGGTTGCGGTCCGCGAGGGGGAGCTCCCCGGCGCGGAGTTCACGGCGGAGCTCGAGGTTCACGGCCGGACCGGCCGGGTGTGGCTCAAGCGGGGGGGGCGGTAAGCCGTGCCGGCGATCGCCGTGGTCGGCGCCCAGTGGGGCGACGAGGCGAAGGGGAAGGTCGTCCACCACCTGTGCCGGGCCGCGGGGCTGTGCGTCCGGTTCAACGGGGGGGCGAACGCCGGGCACACGGTGGAAGACGTGTGGGGCACGGCCCGGCTCCACCTCGTCCCGTCGGGGGCGCTCCACCGCGGGTGCCGGGGGGTGATCGGCCACGGGGTCGCCCTCGACCCGTGGGGGTTGGAGCGCGAGCTCGGCGAGCTCATGGTCCAGGGCCGCCCCGAGCCGAACCTCTACCTCTCGGAGAGGGCCCACCTTGTCCTTCCCCACCATCGCTCGCGGGAGGAGGCGGAGGGGGTCGCCGATCGGATTGGAACCACCCGTCGCGGGATCGGCCCGGCGTACGAAGACCGGGTCGCCCGGCGCGGGCTCCGCTTGGCTGACCTCGCCGACGAGCGACTGCTGCGGGAGCACCTGAGCCGTTCCGCGGCTGGCACGGGGTTCCCCGGGGACCGCGACCGCATCGCGGCCGAACTCCTCCAGTTCCGCGATCGGTTTTCCGATCGGATCGGCGACGCCCGGGACCGGATCGCCCGTGCCCTCGCGGACGGGGCGGAGGTGGTGTTCGAGGGCGCTCAGGGGACGCTCCTCGACCTCGACCTCGGGACGTACCCCTACGTGACCTCGTCGACGACGACCGTCCATGGAATTGGGTGGGGGACGGGGGTTCGCGTGAACCTGACGCGGGTGATCGGGGTCACGAAGGCCTACACGACCCGCGTCGGCGAGGGGCCGTTCCCGACCGAGGACAGGGGCACGGTGGGGGAGCACCTCCGCGAGCGGGGAGGCGAGTACGGGGCGACCACTGGGCGCCCCCGCCGCTGCGGGTGGCTCGACCTCGTCGCGCTCCGCTACGCCCACGCCGTGAACGGGTTCACCTCCCTGGCCCTGACGAAGCTCGATGTCCTGTCGGGGCTTGACGAGGTCGCCGTCGCCGTGGCGTACCGGATCGGAGGGCAGCTGGTGGAGGAGTTCCCAGCCGCAGCGGAGGAGCTTGCCCGCGCCACACCCGTGTACGAGCGGCTTCCAGGTTGGGATGAGGATATTGCGGGGGCTCACGACTTCGCCGCGCTTCCCGCGCCCGCCCGAGGGTTGGTGCGCTGGATCGAGGACGCGGTCGGCGTTCCTGTTGAGCTGATTGGCACCGGGCCTGGAGCCCAGGCGATCGTCGAGCGGGGTGCGGGATGAAGATTGCCCGCTTCGGTCGGGGAACGTGGGGGACGGTGCGGGGGGATCGGGTGTGGGTCACGGTGGGACCGGGCGGGAGGCGAACGGGACGGGCGTACTCTCTGGATGCGGTTCGCCTGCTCGCCCCGGCGCGGCCGACGAAGATCGTCGGTGTGGGGCGGAACTACCGCGACCACATCCGGGAGATGGGGCACCCCGACGAGGTGCCGGCCGAGCCTGGGCTGTTCCTCGTGGCTCCGAACGCCCTCGCCGCGCCGGAAGCGGCGATCCCCTACCCGGAGTTCACCCGTTCCCTCCACTACGAGGGGGAGCTCGCGGTCGTGGTCGGGGCCCGGATGCGCTCGGTTCCCGCGAGAACCGCGCTTCGCCACGTGCTTGGCTACACGTGCGCCCTCGACCTCACGGCCCGCGACCGCCAGAAGAGCGATCTCCAGTGGGTGCGGGCCAAGTCGGCCGACGGCTTCCTGCCGCTCGGACCGTGGGTGGAGACGGACCTCGACCCGCAGCACGTTTCGGTTCGCACGCGCGTGAACGGGGAGCTCCGCCAGGACGGCCGCACCGAGGACATGATCTTCCCCGTGGCCCAGCTCCTGGCGTACATCAGCGCGTTCATGACCCTCGAACCGGGCGATGTGGTCTTGACCGGCACCCCGGCAGGGGTGGGCGAGCTCCACCCCGGGGATCGGGTCGAGGTGACGGTGGACAGGATTGGCACCCTCAACGTCCGTATCGCGTGATCGAGCGCGGCGGTTGATGTTCGGGGCGGGGGCGCTTATGATCCCGTCCAGTACGAGGAGGAAGGGATGCAGAAGACCTACATGGCCAAGAAGGAGGACGCGGGGGTGACCTTCCGTCGGGACTGGGTTGTCGTCGACGCGACCGATCAACCTCTCGGGCGGCTGGCGTCCAAGCTCGCGGTGGTCCTTCAAGGCAAGCACAAGCCGACCTATACGCCGTTCTTCGACGTGGGAGACTACGTGATCGTCGTCAACGCCGACCGGGTGCGCCTCACAGGGAAGAAGTGGGATCAGAAGATGCACTACCGGCACTCGGGGTACGTCGGGCACCTCACCGCGACCCCGTACCGCGAGGTCCAGAAGCGCCATCCGGAGGTCCCGATCCGGCTTGCGGTGCGGAGGATGCTCCCCAAGAACGAGCTCGGGAGGCGCATGCTGCGCAAGCTGAAGATCTACCCGGGCCCCGACCATCCGCACGCTGCCCAGACCCCAACGGAGTTGGCCCTGTAACCCGTCGCTGCCTCTTCGCGAGGTGACCGAGGTCCCCTCGCCGCCAGACAAACTGGGGGCGAGGGGTCCGCTTCTTTCCGCACGCCGAGAACCGACCCCCAGTAGCCTCTCGCACCGAGAAGACGATGAACAGAAGACCAGGGGGTGATCCCAGTTACAGACACAAACGTGGTTTGCCACTAGACTTGCAGCGGTGCACTGGGTAAGGAGGTTGACGATGTTGAGGAAGACCAGCCTATGGTTCTTGATTTCCTTGGTGGTCACCGTGCCCTTGAGCGCACAGGGCTACTTTCAGGTGACTCAGGGAGCGGTGAAGGCCCCTGTCACCCCGATCGCGGGGGCGAAGACGGCCGTGGAGTTCTACGCCTACGACGGGACGCAATCCCGGAGCAACATGGACGACCGCTTCCCCGAGACGGGGAACCTCGTCATGTTCCTGTATCGCGAGCCGTCGACGCTGAACCTCTATCTCTTTTTCGTCGCCAACAAGGCGAACACGGGGACGGGGGGTAACGTGCAGCTCACGTTGAAGGACTTCCCTGCCGGTGCGGACTGGGCGGTCAAGGATGACGAGGGCAACTTCCTGCGGATCTTCCTTCCTGAGCTCAATGATGACTACATCCGGACGAACGGCAACTATCAGATCCTGTGGACGTGGGTTGCCAATAACACGGACGGGGGCGTGTTCGGTCCGCTCGGGGACGAGTTCAAGATCACGGTGGTCCCCGGTGCGATGACCGGGGTTCAGCGGATCGTATTCAAGCACGGGAACATCAACCTGCCGACGCGGCTCGAGCTGAACACGACGGAGACGATCGTGATTGAGGGGATGAAGAACCAGCCCCCGACGGCCCGGTTCGTGGCGACGCCGGCCGCCCCGCGGGCGCGCCAGCAGATCACGTTCGACGCCTCGGGAAGCACGGATCCCGATGGTCGGATCGTTCAGTACAGGTGGGACTTCAACGGGGACGGGACGGTCGACCTCGTGAGCACCGAACCCGTGGTGCAGTACGGCTACGTGGCGGGTGGCTCCTACACCGTGCGGCTGACGGTGGTGGACAACGTGGGGATGGAAGGGACGTT
Source organism: Candidatus Bipolaricaulota bacterium (assembly GCA_937921255.1). Classification (GTDB taxonomy): domain Bacteria; phylum Bipolaricaulota; class Bipolaricaulia; order Bipolaricaulales; family Bipolaricaulaceae; genus Bipolaricaulis. The sequence goes on along the minus strand of CAKZSO010000010.1, from coordinate 17,666 downwards.
CACTCTGCCCCTGTACGTCTCTCCCGTGACCGTGACCGCGGTCCGCTCGATCTCGACGACCACCGCCCTTCCGGGGTACACGTTCCGCGTTCAGGTGCGGATCCACACCGACCAAGATCTTGCGGGAGCGGGGTTGGACGAGAACCCGCCGGTGGGCTGGGAGATCACCCCCGTCCAGAACGGGGGAGCTGTCTTCAACCGCGCCCAGGTCCAGTGGGTGTTCCTCGAGCCGATCAAGGCAGGGACGGAGCGGGTCATCATCTACGATGTCACCGTGCCCAAGGTGGAACTTCTCGCTTCGATCCGGCTTCCCCAGCAGTTCTGCATCACTGGGACGTTCCAGGCTAAGGCGCCCGACTTCGAGTTCGAGGTTGCCGGCGAGTCGTGCTTCCTTGTGAACGACTGCCTGTCGATTCTCGAGGCCATCGCCCACCTCGTCCCGGCTTCGCTGCCGGGGGAGGAAGACCGGATCGACCTCCGGCTGTCCGAGGCGATCACGACCGAGCAGCTGATGCGTGCGACGGAGCTGTGGCGGACGGATCGGCCGGTGGTGAAGGCGTGCGGGGAGCGGATCAGCCTCTCCATGCTGAAGCTGATCGCTGCCTACGCGATCTCCTGCACGGGGATTGACCAGCCGTTGCCGACGATGCCTCCGGCGAACCTCCAGGCGCGGCGGTGGATCATCACGCCGATCCCCTGCGAGGCTGTCGTGATCGGCTTCTACGACTCAGCGGGCCATGTGGTCGGGAACAAGTTCACGGTTAAGGTCGAGATCACCACGGACCGCGACGTGTACGGTGTCGGTCTCGACGAGGACCTCCCCATTGGCTGGCGCGTGACCCCGATCCAGAACGACGGTTTCGTCTACAAGCCGGGCGTGGATCAATGGGCGTTCACGGGCGTCCTCAAGGCCGGGCAGACGAAGACGATCATCTACCAGGTCGAGGTGCCGCCCACGGTCACGGTGGAGACCACCCCGCCGGATCCGTGCAAGGTGCTCTCCACGGCTCTCATTGCTGGACGAGCGGACAGCGGGCACCCCTGCATTGAGGTCGAGGTTGCGGGTGCGAACCGGGTTGATCTTTCGGACTGCCTCAATGTGATCGTGGCCATCTCCCGGTGGGACGTTGCTCGCGACACGATCGACCTCTCGCTGTCCGACAAGATCACGTTCCCCCAGGTCCAGCGGGCGATCGCGTTCTGGCTCGAGGGCACGAAGGTGCCGCGGACGTGCGCGCCGGGGATCGTGGACTACGAGACGATGAAGACGATCATCGCGTTGTGGATCACGGGTACCCCGATCTGCGAAGCGCTGCCCGGACGGGCACCCGGGATCTGCGACCGCTAGCAAGCGGATGGTGCTGGTTTCTTCCTCAACATGAGGGCGGCGGGGGCCGGACACCGGCCCCCGCCTGTCTGGTAGAAGGAGGCGTTGATGCGAGCGGTTGGAGCTGCCGTGTGCGTGGTGTGCGTGGGGTTTTTCGCTTGGGCACAAGCGATTGCGCTGGTGGCAACCGACGCGATCCCGAACCCGGGTGCGGAGGTCACGTTTCAGGTCGTGGGAGCTCCCGCGGGTGCCCAGTTCCGGTGGGACTTCAACGGGGATGGCCGCGCGGACGCCACGACGAACCAGCCGTGGGCGAGCTGGACGGTCCCGGCTGGCTACTGGGAGCTCGCGGTGGAGATCGTCCAGGGCGGGAAGGTGGCCTCGCGGGTTACAGCGGCCGTGGTCGCCGACGCCCGGGTGGGGGCGTTCCGGTCTGCGCGTTGGAACGGGGGCGTTCTCGAGGTGACCGTGATCGTGCGGGCCAAGCGGCCGCTGGTCGCGCCGGCGCTTGTGGAGACCGTGCCCCCGGGGTGGGCGGCAGCAGTGGTGGAGGACGGAGGAGCCGTCTACCGTCGGGGTGAGGCGCTGGAGGTCCTCTGGTCAACGACTCTCTCCCCGGGGATGGAACTGAGGTTCGTCTACGCCCTCTACCCCCCCGCCAGCGGCGCTCCCGTGCGCCTGTCGGGCTCGGTCAGCGGCTACCAAGGGGGCCAACGGGTGGAGGCGCGGGTGGCCGGGGTGGTGACCTTCTAGCGGAGGGGCCGGCCGCGGCTCCACAGGGCGTCGAACCACGCGGCCAGAGGTTCCGCGAGCTCGGGGACCCCGAGGACGGCCACCCCCGCCTCTACGTTGCGGGCCAGGGATGAATACGACCAGTTGGCCGACGTGATCAACACGTCGCGGCGGTCTACGATCAGCCCCTTGGCGTGGAGGGTGGTCCCGGGGTCGTCGAACCGGACCGCGACCCCGCACGCCGTGAGGTACGCGGCGACGGTGCGGTTGTCGCGGGAGAGGTCGGCGAAGCCCTCGCCGCTCTCGAGGAGGACCCGCACCTCGATCCCGCGCGCTGCCGCGTGGCACAGCTCGTCCACGATCCGGTTCGAGGGGCTGTCGGCGTACGCGGGGTAGTACGCGAACCGATAGATCACGGCTCGGACGGACTCCGTTGCTGCGCGGAGGATGTCTGGGACCAGCCGGGCGTGAAGCCCGCCCTGGGGAAGGTCGAGGAGCGGGACGAGGGCTGGGCAAGGCCAGGGCTGGGGAGGGAGCGTCGGGATCGCTTGGAGCTTCCCCTCCCACAAGAGGTCGAAGAACCTCCCGAACGCATTTCCGAGCTCTTCTGACTCGATCGCGAGGTCGAGCTGAACGCTCCGAGTGAGGGCGGACATCGTCCAGTGGGTCGAACCGACCACCACCCACCGCCGGTCGAGGACGAGAAACTTCGCGTGGAGGGTCACCTCGGGACTGTCCCACCGCACGGCCACCCCGCGCTCCTCGAGGTAGGCGAGGGCTGACCGTTGGTCGGGGCCCGGACCGGTCTCGCGGGTCTCTGCAAGAACCTTCACCTGGAGCCCCCGTTCCGCAGAGGCGGCGAGGGCGTGCACGAGCTCCGCTGTCGCACCGTTTCCGGTGTAGAGCCGGACGTCCGACAGGGCGACCAACACCTCCGCCTGGGCGGAGTGGATGAGCTTTAGGACGTAGCGGGAGTAGTGGGGAGCCTCGGGGGTCGTGGGGAGCGGGACGAGGGGCACAGCGATAACCCCCCAGGCGAATGCAGAGACCAGAATGGCCACGCGCTTCATCGCCGGTTATGATAGCAAACCCATGACCCGCGAGCTGTCCCCTCACGAACTCCGCCGGGTGTGCGATCCCCGGACGTTCTCCTTCGCCACCACCGATGACCTGGACCCCCTCACGGATATCGTGGCCCAGGCCCGGGCGATGGAGGCCCTGTGGCTTGGCCTCTCGCTCGACGACCCCCAGCACCGGTACAACATCTACGTCTCCGGGGACCCCGGGCTGGGGAAGACCTCCGCCGTGTCCCGTCTGCTGGAACGGATTGCCCGGGAGAAGCCCGTTCCTCCGGACATCTGCTACGTCCACAACTTTCGGGTTCCCCACGTCCCGCGGTACCTCCTCCTCCCGGCGGGACGGGGCCACGAGCTCAGGCTGGATATGGAACGGTGCATTGAGTTCCTGTCCCATGAGCTCCCCCGGGTTCTCGAATCCGACGAGTTCAAGGCCCGCGCCAAGAAGGAGCGCGATCGGTTCTCCCGCGAGCGGGACGAGGAGTTTCAGAGACTGGAGAAGCGGGCGGGAGAGCTCGGGTTCGCGATCCAGCGGACGCCCCTGGGGATCAACACGATCCCCCTCAAGGGGGATGGGAACCCGTACTCCCAGGAGGAGTACGGGTTGCTCTCCGAGGGCGAGCGGGGAGAGATCCTCCGCCGGCAGGAGGAGCTCCAAGGTCTGATCCGCGATGCGTTCGGGCGCTTGGCGAGGCTCGATGAGACGTGGCAGGAGGCCCAGCACCTCCTGACGAAACAGGTCGTGGAGTTCCTCGTCGAGCCGCGGTTCGCCCAGCTCCGGGAGAAGTACAGCGGATTGGAGCGGGTCCAGACCTTCCTCTCTGAGGTGAAGGCCGACATCCTGGAGAACGTCGAGCAACTCCAGGCGACGAACAAAAAAGCGGTTCCCGTCCTCCCGATCCCCCTTCCGGAGGGGGGGGACCGGTTCCTCCGGTACCGGGTGAACGTGGTCGTGGACCGCTCCGAGAGCGCCGGTGCGCCAGTGGTCGTGGAGGGGAACGCCACGTACACAAACCTGTTTGGTACGATCGAGCGCCGTGTTCAGTTCGGCGCGGTGACCACGGACTTCACCCAGATCCGCGGGGGCGCCCTGCACCGGGCCAACGGGGGGTACCTCGTCCTCACCGCCGCGAACCTCCTTCGGTTTCCTCTGTCCTGGGAGGCGCTCAAGATCGCGCTCAAGGCTGGCGAGATTCGAATCGAGGACCCGGCCCAGATGCTCGGGTTTGCGTCCACGGAGGGGCTCCGGCCCGAACCGCTCCCCCTCGCGGTGAAGATCCTCCTCGTCGGTTCTCCCTACCTCTACCACCTCCTCCACCACTACGACGAGGACTTCCGGAAGTTCTTCGCGATCCGAGCCGACTTCGACACGGAGATGCCGTGGACCGAGGAGTCCGTCCAGGCCCTGGCGCGGTTTGTCCGCACGTGTCGGGACGAGAACCCGGCGGTGCTTCCGTTCACCCCGTCAGGTGTGGCCCGGCTCGTCGAACACGCGGCGGAGCTTGCCGGGAGCCAGAGGAAGCTCACGAGCCGGTTCGGGGCCCTGGCCTCCCTCGTGGCCGAGGCAAGCTTCTGGGCGCGGGCGGGGGCGGCGACGGCCGTGGAGGGGGAGCACGTCTGGCAGGCGATCGCCAAGGGGCGTCACCGGCACTCCCTCCTCGCGGAGCGGGTGCGGGAGTGGATCGCCCGGGGAAAGCTCGTTGTCCACGTCCACGGGGAGTCCGTGGGCCAGGTGAACGGGCTGGCGGTGCTTGACCTCGGGGACTTCGCGTTTGGGAAACCCACCCGGATCACGGCGAACGTGTTCACGGCCAAAAGCGGGGTCGTGGACATCGAGCGCGAGGCCGAGCTCGGGGGCAAGCTCCACACGAAGGGGGTGATGATCCTCAAGGCCTACCTCGCCTCTCAGTTCGGGGCGCGGAGACCCCTCTCCCTCGGGGCAAGCCTCGCCCTCGAGCAGTCCTACTCAGGAGTCGAGGGGGACTCGGCGTCGGCGGCGGAGCTCTACGCCCTCCTCTCCGCCCTGTCCGGGATCCCCGCCCGCCAGGGGGTGGCGGTGACGGGGGCGGTGGACCAGAAGGGCCGTCTCCAAGCGATCGGCGGGATCAACGAGAAGGTCGAGGGTCACTTCCTGGTGTGCCGGGAGCTCGGGCTGGACGGGAGCCAGGGGGTGATCCTCCCCGCCGCGAACGTCGACGACCTCATGCTCCCCGAGGACGTGGTCCAGGCGGTGGCTGCGGGGAGGTTCCACCTCTGGAGCTGCGAGACGGTTGAGGAAGGGGTGGAGGTCCTGTTTGGGGTTCCAGCGGGGAGGGCCGATGCGGCCGGGGCCTACCCGGAGGGGACCCTGTTCCGGAAGGTCGCCGACCGGTTGGAGGAGATCCGCTCCTACCTCCGGTCTGAGGAGGAGAAGGGGGAGGACCCGCGCTCGGGGGCCTAGTCGTCCCCCGCCATGGGGAGGGCGTCCCGCTTCAGGAACCGGGAGAGCACCTCTCCCCATACCACGAGGGGGAACCGCGACCCCGGTTCGATCCTCGCTGGGAGGCCCCGTTCTGCGCCAAGGACGAACCCGAGGGGAGTCCCCTCCGACAGACCTCGGGCGGTGACGAGGGCCATCCCCACCTGACCGCTGTCGAGCGCGACGCAACTTGTCACCCACCCCAACACCTGCCCGCCCTTGTCCAGGACCGGCGCTCCGGCCCGTACCGGCCGAGCCCCGGGAGCAATCGAGAACCGGACGACCTCCCGGCTCCAAGAACCAAGCGCTCGCTTGTACGCTTCCCGCCCCACGAAGAACGGTTTGTGGAGCTTGACGTAGGGGGCGAACCCCGCCTCGTGGGGCAGGATCCCTTGGGGCCCCGCAAGCTCATGGCCGTACAAGGGAAGGCCGGCCTCGGTTCGGAGCGAGTCTCGGGCGGCAAGCCCGATCGGCTGGACTCCGTGGGGGCGGCCCGCGGTGAGGAGTGCTTCCCACAGCTCTCCAGCGCGGCCGGCCGGGACGAGGATTTCGTACCCGAGAGGCTCCCCCGTGTACCCGGTCCGGGCGCAGAGGGTGGGGATCTTGTTCGGGGTGAGGTTGCAGAACTCCGTCCGGCGGAGCGAGGTCAGCCGGTGCCGATCCGCGCGGGAGAGGAGACCCAGGAGGACCGTCCGCGAGCGGGGGCCCTGCAGGGCGATGTTCACGAGGGACTCCGCGCCCTCCCCCCGGAGATCGCGCAGCGCCGCCGGCCCGTCCGGTTCGATCCACGGCCGATCGGGGTCGAGGGCGACCTCCCCGGAGTTGACCGCCGACAGCCAATCCCAATCCGCGTGGGCGTTCGCGGCGTTGACCACGAGGAGGAACCGATCGTGGGATACCCGGTACGTCATCAAGTCGTCCCGCACGGTCCCGTCCGGCGCGAGGAGGAACGCGTACTGAGACTGTCTGGGGCGGAGCCAACCCGCGTAGTTCGTGGTCACCAGGTTGAGGAAGCTCTCCGCGTAGCGTCCCTCCACGGAAAACACCCCCATGTGGCCGAGGTCGAACAGGCCCGCCTTCTCCCGCACCACGCGGTGCTCGGCGAGGGCCGAGGTGTACCACAGAGGCATCTCGAACCCGGCGAACGGGGCCGTCCGCGCCCCCGCTGCGCGGTGCCAATCGGCGAGGGGGGTGTGAGCCATGCCCAGCTCAGGGAGCTGGGGCGTGTACGGCCTTTTGTCCGCCGGGAGTTGGACGCGTTGGCAGCCGATGAAGTACGGCTTCCGCGGCGCAACCGGTTTGAGCGATCGTTCCGTCGCCCCGCGGGACTGCGGGGGTGTCGGGAAGAGGTCCGCCGCCGCTGGGAGGATCGTTTCTCCGATGGCAACGGTTGTCCCGTCGTCGAGGCGGAACGAGGCAGCGCCTGCGTACGGTTCCACCACCGCCGGCCCCTGCACCTTGCGCTGAAGGTCGTCGGGGTCGAACAGAACGTAGCCGTCGGCGAGTCCGGTCAGCCAACGGGCGAGAGCGGGCCCGCGGTCGCTCGGGACGACCAGGGTGAACTCCGCTCGTCCCCATCGGTCGTCGGGGAGCCGTCCCACGACCGCCTCGGTGAGGGGCGTTCCCCTCTCGTCGAGGAACAGGGTTCGCCTGGCCTGGCCGGGGTCGAGGGAGAGGACGGAGGCCGTGCCCGCCTCGTGGAGGAGGTGGGCCGCCCGGCCTCCCCGAACCCGCAGCGCGGTGACCCCACTTGTCGGGGGCTGCTGGGCGGGAGCCGGCCGCGATCCGCCGAACCGGCCCGCCAGGGCCCGCACCCGGTCCTGGGCTTCCGTGAGAACGGACAGGGGGAGCTTCCCGCGGGGGAGGGCTCCGGTCACCCCGTGGTAGGAGAACGGGTGGATTGCGGTTAGGACGAGGCGGGTGACCTCGGCGATTTCCTCCATCTCCGCCTCTCCCATCCCCCGCTGGGTGGCCCACGGTGTCCCGTAGCGGATTCCCCGCGCGTCGGCCGCGGACAGGTCGCCAGGGATCGTGTTCTTGTTCGCGACCAGGCCCACAAGGTCGAGGATCCGCGCTGCGATCTCTCCCATCAGTTCGCCTCCGCTGGGGGTACGGATCGCGCGGAGGTCGAGGACGAGGAGGTGGGTGTCCGTCCCCCCGTAGGCCAGGCGGAGTTCCCGCCTCTCCAACGCCGCAGCGAGGACCCGGGCGTTGGCCACGATCCGGTGCTGAAGCTCACGGAACGCGGGCGTCCTCGCGAGGGCGAACGCGGCAGCCATCCCGGCCCACTTGTTCACGTGGGGCCCACCTTGGGCTCCAGGGAACACGGCGGCGTCGATCCGGCTCGCGATCTCGGGGTCCGAGGAGAGAAGGATCGCCCCCCGCGGCCCAAGGAGGGTTTTGTGGGTGGTGAACACCACTACGTCTGCGTACCCCACGGGGTTGGGGTAGGCGCCGGCGACGGCGAGCCCCGCGGTGTGGGCGATGTCGGCCATGAGGTACGCCCCGCACCTGGACGCGATCTCCCGCCAGACCTTCCAGTCCGGGGCCCACGGGTAGGACGTGTACCCGGCGATGATGAGCCGGGGGCGGTGCTTGTGGGCAAGATCGGCAATCTGGTCGTAGTCGAGGCGCTCGGTTTTCGGGTCCACCCCGTAGCGCACCATCCGGTACCGCCGGCCGGACTGGTGGAACGGGGAGCCGTGGGAGAGGTGCCCACCCTGGGAGAGGTCCATCGCCATCAGGGTGTCCCCGGGCTGGAGGAGGGCCTCGTAGATCGCCATGTTCGCCGCGGCACCCGACAGGGCCTGGACGTTCACGTAGATACTGTCGGGCCCGACCTCGGGTGTGGCGAAGCACTCCGCGGCCCGCCGACAGGCGAGGGCCTCCACGAGGTCGGCGATCTCGACGCCCTTGTAGAACCGGCGATCGCTGTATCGGCGGAAGTAGGCAAGCTGTTCTGCGGTATCGGCCAGCTGATCCTCCGGGAGGCGGAGCATCTCCTCGCGGGGATACCCCTCGGCGTAGATCGAGGTGAGGGCGGAGCCCACGGCCTCGCGCACGGCGAGAGGGGTCAACGACTCGGACGGGATGAGGATAATCTTGTCTCGCTGCCGCTCGTCCTCTGCCCGCACGAGCCCCTCGAGCACGGGGTCGATCTCGGCAAGTCTCGTTGTCCAGATGGGTTCACGCATTGTCGGCTCCTAGTGTGGCAGGGGGAGGGGCCGGAACCGGACCGCCCGGTCGGCGTCCTCCCACGCCAGCTCCACGGCGAGGTACATCCCTCCCGATACGAGGGCGTGGCCGCCCAACAAGAACGGGATCGACGCGTCGGCACATGCGGCGACAAGTTCCCGCAAGGTGGGGTGCGAGGTGCTCGCCAGGTCGAGGAGGTCGGACGCGAACCGTTCCGACGGCTCGGGCCAGAACCCGAGGTGCGCCATGAGCACGCGCGTGTCCCACACCACAGCATCGCCGAATTGGGTTAGGAGTTCCACCAGCTCCGCGATCGTCCGCCCGTGGGCGAGGGCGCCGACGAGGGACCGCACCGCCCCGCGCTCCGCCCGTCCGCTCGACTCCATTCCCCGTTCTTCGGACACGATGCGAACCCGGCACGCAGCCTCGCTCTCTACCCAGCGGGCGAGGTGTCCCCCGACCCGCCCGAGGAGGACGAGCTCCTTCTCTGGGTCGATGAGGACGTCGAGCACTTGCTGCGCGCGGTCGGTGGGAACCGCAACCAAGGCCTCCCGCAGTTCCGGTGAGAGGCGTGGGTGCAGGGCGAGGACCTGGAGCTCCCCGGGGGTGTCGATGTCGAACTGGGTCCCCGCCGACCGGGGGAGCTCGTAGCAGGCGTAGCCAGCGCCCCACAACCGGGCCCCGATCGGGTTGTCCCGCGTCAGGTCAGCGAGCGCCGGGGGAGGGACGAGGAGACCGAAGTCGGTCGAGTAGAAGTTGTTGAGCACCGCGTACGACGGGGTGGGAAGATGGGCGGTGACGAGGAGGTCGAGCTCGTCATCCGGAAGGAGGAATCCGCTGCCGGCGGAGAAGTACAGGAGGCGATCGGCCGCGTACGCGCGCGCGAGCTCGGTGAGGCGTGCCCCGAACCTCCACGGCCCCGGGGGGTCGGCCTCCACTGTGACCAGTTCGCCGTCCCACCGCTCGGGGTGGGGAGTGGCCACGACGGTCTCCCCGACCTTGGGGTGGTCCCGTAAGCGTCGGGCGAGGGTTTTGGCGGCCGCTGTACGCGCCTTCCCGACCAGGTCCGCGCCTCCGCCATCGAACAGGAAGGCGACCGTGCGGGCCATGGGCGGCGCGGTTACGGCTTGTCCTCGTAGGGGAGCAGCGCGAGTTTGCGGGCGCGATCGACCTCGGTTGCCATCCAGTTCTGGTGCTTGGCGCAGAGGCGCGACACCCTTCGGGACAGGATTTTCCCGCGGCGGTTTACGAACTGGCGAAGCGTCTCCGGGTCGGTGTAGCGAAGCTTCAGCCCTTGGTCACATACCCGACACACGCGGCGCTGGCGTTGCATCATCAAAACGGAACCTCCTCCTCCGGTGCACCCTCGGGGTGCACGTCGCTTCCTTCCTCCGTCGGCTGTGGTTCGGCGGGGCCCTCCCCAGCGGTCGGCCGGCCGCCGAGGAAGTGTACCGCCTGGGCGGCGATCTCAGTCGTCCGGCGGCGATCCCCGTTTTGGGTGGTGAACGACCGGACCCGGATTCGCCCATCCACGGCTACCTGTCGCCCCTTCCGGAGGTAGGCGGCGCAGGTCTCGGCCTGTTTCCCCCACACCACAACCGGGAGGAACGTCACCTCTTCCTCTACCTGGCCGCTTTCCGGGTTGACCCACCTCCGGTTCACCGCGACGTCGAACCGCAGCATGGCCCGCCCGCCCTGAGTGTACTTGAGGTCGGGGTCTGCGGTCAGGCGCCCGGTGAGGACCACCCGGTTGAGGTCGCTCATCCTAGTTGCCTAGCCGCACCGTCTGATAGCGGAGCAGAGCGTCGTCCATCGCCAACCGCTCCTCGACCTTCCGCACGCGGTCGGGCGGAAGGGTGAACGTGACCAGCACGTAGTACCCCTCGCGGAAGTGGTTGATTTCGTAGGCGAGCAAACGCGTTCCCCACTCGTCTGTCGTCTGAACGGCCCCCGCCTCCAACTCGATGATCTGCTGAACCTTGGCGATCTTCGCCCGCCGCCCCTCCTCGTCCAGGTCGGGGCGAAGGATGTACACCATCTCGTAGTCGCGCGCCTCACCGGCCACCGGGATTCCTCCTTCAGAAGAGATGGACTGTCTACGCAAACTCTACCCACCCTGTCCTCGTTCGTCAACCGTTTCTCCGCGGAAAGAGGGTTGGGAAGTACGTTCGCACTTGACAGTGAGGAGAAAGCGCTCTATACTAGCGCATCTTTGACCAGGGAGGGGGTGTTAGAATGAACAAGGGAGAACTGGTAGACCGGATTGCTCAGCGGACTGGGCTTACGAAAAAGGATGCTCGTAAGTCCCTCGATGCCACGATTGACATCATCACCGAGAGCATTGCGGCGAACGAGGAGGTCCTGCTCACGGGGTTCGGGAAGTTTGAGGTGCGGACCCGGAAGCAATCTCAGCGCATCAACCCGCAGACCCAACGGCGGATCATGGTGCCTGCGAAGGTGGTTCCGGCGTTCAAACCCGGCAAGAACCTCAAGACCCTCGTGGCCAAGCGGCTGAAGGCGATCGATCAGCGCGGCCAGCTTACGGTGAAAAAGGGCTGACGCTCTGCGTCAGGGGATGGGTGGGCGGCTGTCTAGAGCAGCCGCCCACGCGTTACTGTGCAAACCGTAGGCCACGGAGCAGCTCGTTATGGCTCCCCTCGCCGGAATACTCCCCGCTGGGGGCAGGGTAACGAGTGTACCTAGAGCGGCCTCTCCCCTCAAGGGTAGAGGCGGTCGAGGGTTCGTGGAAACGGAATCGCCTCGCGGATGTGGGCAATCCCGGCCAGCCACTGGACCGTTCGCTCGACACCGAGGCCGAACCCCGCGTGGGGCACCGCGCCCCACCGCCGGAGATCGAGGTACCAGTCGTAGGGCTCGATGGGCAGACCCGCCTCGCGGAGCTGGCGGAGGAGCTCCTCCTCCGTGTCCACGCGCTGGGACCCGCCGATGATCTCCCCGTATCCCTCCGGAGCGATGAGGTCGGCGCACAGGGCGAGGTCGGGGCGCTCGGGATCGCGTTTCATGTAGAACGGTTTGATCACCGCGGGGAACCGCTCCACGAACACCGGACGGCCAAAGTGCTGGGACAGGGCGTCCTCGGCTGGAGCACCGAAGTCGTCCCCCACCGCCATGCTCACGCCGGCCTTCTGGACCAGGGCCACCGCCTCGTGGTAGGTGATTCGAGGGAACGGTCCCCCCACTTCGCGGAGGAGGACCGCGGGGTCGCGCTCCAGCTCCGCGAGATCGCGGCTGTGCTCGGCAGCCACCGCCTCGACTACGTACCGCACGAGGTCCTCCTGGAGAGCGAGGTTGCCCACGTGGTCGAGGAACGCCTGCTCCCCCTCGGCCATCCAGAACTCGATCAGGTGCCGGCGGGTCTTCGATTTCTCGGCCCGGAAGACCGGGCCGATCCAGTACACCTTGCCGAGCGCGGCGCACGTGGCCTCGAGGTAGAGTTGGCCCGACTGGGAGAGGTAGGCCGGTGTCCCGAAGTAATCCAGGGGGAACAGGGTCGTTGTCCCCTCGACGGACGTTCCGACGAGGACCGGCGACTCGGTGGCGACGAACCCCCGCTCCCGGAAGAACGAGCGGATCGCCCACAGGACGCCGTCGCGGATGCGTAAAACCGGGGTTTGCCGACGCATCCGAATCCACAGGTGGCGGTGGTCCATCAGGAACCCCGTCCCGTGTTCTTTGAGGCCAATCGGGAACGGCGCCTTCGGGACGTGAAGGGGCTCGATGCGGGTGACGGAGATCTCGTATCCTCCCGGGGCCCGTGGCTCGGTGCGCACGGTTCCCGTCAGCCGGAGCGTCGACTCCTGCGGCAGGGAGTCCGCGAGCTCGAACGCGGTGGGGTCGGCGTCCGGGGTCACCACCCCCTGAACGAGGCCCGTCCCGTCCCGCACGAGGACGAACCTCACTTTGCCCGAGGACCGCTTGTTGTAGAGCCAGCCCTGGATGAGGACCTCGCTTCCGACGTGAGAGCCGAGCTCTGTAACCTCCACGGGCGTCATCGGGTTCCTCCGGGATGGCGATCGCTACGCCTCGCCACCGGCCTCTTCCTTCTCGTGGACGCGGCTCTCGATGTAGGCGATCGCCTCGCCCACGGTGGCGATGTCCTCAGCCTGCTCGTCCGGGATCTCGATCCCGAACTCGTCCTCGAACTCCATGATCAGTTCAACCGTATCCAGGGAGTCCGCACCGAGATCGTTCACAAACGACGCCTCGTCGGTGATCTCGTCGAGGTCCACCATCAGCTGCTCAGCGATGATTTCCCTCACTCGATCGGCAATCTCGCTCATAGGTCCCACACCTCCTCTGTGGTCCCACCCGCGTCGAGGATCCCGTCCCCGACTCACGTGCGCCGGTCATGGGGGGCACTACAGGGTGCAATCCCCCGCGCGCCAAGAAGAGCCGCGCCTACTCGGGCGGGGCAGCGGAGGGTACCCTGGGGGTACGGGGGTTGGCAAGTCCAGCTTCGGCGGGCGCGGGACCGAACTGGGCGGCGATCTTCTCCACGATTCGCGCCTGACAGGCGGAGTACGTGCGCCGAAGCCCGCCCGCGATTGCCCGGGCGTCCGAGCGACCGTGGGCGACGGCCACCAGCCCGTGAACCCCGAGGAGCGGGGCCGCGTTGTGGTCCTCGTAGCGGAGTTGGCGTGCCACAGACCGCAGCGCGGGGCGAGCGAACCACCCCCCAACGCGGGAGCGCAGCGACCCTCCAAGCGCGCCTTTCAGCGCCTCCAGGACGGCCTCTGCCCCCCCCTCCACTGCCTTGAGAACCAGGTTTCCCGAGAACCCGCCCGCGACCACGACGTCCACCGGGCGCGCGGTCATGATCGCATGGGGTTCGACGCTACCGGCAAAGTCGTTCCGCCGGGAGAGGAGGGCGTACGCTTCCCGGGTGAGCCGGTCTCCCTTCCCGCGCTCCGTTCCGATGTTGAGGAGCCCGACCGCCGGCGAGGGGATCCCGAGGACCTCCCGGGCGTAGGCGATGCCCAGGTCTGCGAACTGGGCGAGGTGGGCGGGCTTGGGGTCGGCGATGGCGCCGGTGTCGATGAGGAGCACCTCCCCCCGCTGCGTGGGCACTGACGCGCACAGGCCGGGCCGGAGCACGCCCGGAAGTCGTCCCAGGCGGAGGATCGCTGCCCGCACCACCGTTCCCGTGCTGCCGGGCGAGAGGAGGGCGTCGGCCTGGCCACGGGCGATGGCATCCAGCCCGCGGCCGATCGACGAGGTCCCCTCCTCGCCCGCGGATCGCGGACAGTCCAGGACCTCCACCTCGTTGGGGAGGTGGGCGGGGAGATCCGACCGTGGACCGGCGAGGATGAGCCGGATCGGGAGATCGGCCGCGGCGCGGAGGGCCCCCGCTGCAAGCTCGGCGGGTGGTCGATCTGCCCCCATCACATCCACGACAATGCGCGGCTTCACTAGGTCGGGTGCCGAGGGTGGGATTTGAACCCACACAGGCCGAAGCCCACTGCCCCCTCAAGACAGCGCGTCTGCCAATTCCGCCACCTCGGCGCGCCGGGATGGTAGCCGCCTTGGCCTGCGACCTCAACACTGGTGCGTCCTCGGCTCGCGAGGTAAGGTCTGGCCGTGGGGACGGTTCGGCTCGGGGCTTACTGGGGGGACCCGTTTCTCGTCGAGCGGGCGGTGGAGCGTGCCCTTCGTCGGATCGGCCCCGCCCGGCGGGTCATCCTGTTTGGGGATGAGCCGTGCTTGGATCGTCTGCTCGGAGAACTGGGGAGCGCGGACCTGTTTGGTGAACCGCGAGCGATCGTCGTCCGGCGGGCCGACGCGCTGGCCGAGGACGAGCGGTTGGCGCGGAGGTTGGCAGGCGGATTGCCGTCGGACCTTGCCCTGTTCCTCTTGGGCGAGACATTGAAGGGGCCGGTGGTGCGCCTGGCCGACGAGGCGATGGAGCTTCCCACGCCCACGGGCCGAGCACTGCGCGCGCTCGCGGCGGAGCTCCTCGCGGAGGCGGGCCTCCCCGAAGCTGCGTCGCTCGCGGAGGACCTCGTCGCGGCGGCGGGAGGGGACACGTTGCGCCTGGCGCAGGAGGTGGAGAAGCTCTCCGTGTGGACGGGCGCCGGCCTTCCGCGCGCGCAGCTCGAGAGGCTTCTCTACGCATCGGGCGGGACGCCGTACGCCTACCTCGATGCGGTGGGGGCGAGGAGGCTGCCGCAGGCGCTTGCGGAGCTGCGGGCGCTCCTCGAGGCGGGGGGGAACCCCTCCGCCCTGTTCTTCAGCCTCGTGGGGCACGTGAGGTCGTTGATTGCGGCCCTCGCCGCCCAGGGCGCGGGGCGCGTTCCCGCGGGGCCGCCGTGGCTCGTCCGCAAGCGGCTGGCGCAGGCCCACGAATGGGGCGAGGCAAGGCTCATCCGTAGCCTCGCCTCGCTCCAATCCCTCGACCTTCAGATCAAAACGGGCCAGCTCTCCGCAGAGGCCGCCCTCCACCGCTTCACGTACGGTCTGGCGTTGGCCGCACCGGGATCGACTCCCCCAACTTCGTCGCCTCGAGGAGGAGCCGCGACAGGACCAGGGCCGAGAACACGGAGGCCATGATCCCCAGCCCGAGCGTGATCCCGAACCCCTCCACCGGGCCCGAGCCGAGCAAGAACAGGATGAGCGCCACGATCAGCGTGGTGATGTTCGCGTCGAGCACCGCCGACAGCGACTTCGCGAACCCGGCGGTGATACACGCCGTGGGCGCCTTCCCCGTCCGCCGCTCCTCCTTGATCCGCTCGAAGATGACCACGTTCGCGTCGACGGCCATCCCGATCGTGAGGACGATCCCCGCGATCCCGGGAAGGGTCAGGGTGGCCCCGAATGCCCGCAGCGCCCCGAACACGAGGAGCATCGTCAGGATCAGGGTCGCGTCCGCGGCCAGCCCCAGCCAGCGGTAGTAGATGAGCATGTAGACCATGACGAGGGCGAAGCTGACGACGAGGGCGGTCATCCCGCGCCGGACGTACTCCGCGCCGAGGGTCGGCCCAATCGTCTGCTGCTCGATGACGTCGACCTGGGTGGGCAGGGCACCCGACCGCAGGACGGCGGCGAGGAGCTTCGCCTCGTCGAACGTGAACCGGCCGGTGATCGTCGTCGAGTCCTGCACGGCCCGCCAGCCCTGTTGGGCCGCCTGCTTGATTGAAGCCGACACTTGGGGGGCGGAGTAGACGGTGTTGTCGAGGATCACCGCCAGCCGGTCGTTCACCTGAAGCCGCGCCAAGGCGCTCACGAACAACTCCGCACCGCTCCGGTTGAAGGTGAGGGCGATGAGGAACCCTGGCTGCCGGGGATCGGTTGAGGTGCGGACCACGGCGTTGTCAAGCACATCACCGGTGAGGAGGGGCTCGGCCTCGACGAGGTACCACTCCGTCTTGTCGGGGTTGGGGAGGATCTCCTGGATCAGGGTTCGCCGTGCCTCGAGGTCCGACCAGGTCGGGGCGGCGTCGATCACCTTGCGGAACTCGAGGAGGGCGGTACTCCCGAGGAGCTTCTGCGCCTCTTCGGGGTTCTGGAACTTGGGGATCTTCACCTCAACCCGGTCCCGCCCGATCGGCCGGATCTCGGCGTTGACCATCCCGTACTGGTCCACGCGCTCCGAGAACACGGTCACGAGTTGGTTCACCGCGTCCTGCTGCCGGGCGGCGTCCATCGGGGAATCCCGAAGGGGGATCATTTTTCCCGTCTCGGGGTCCAGCACCTGGGCCTCGAGGACGAGTCGCACGCCCCCCTGGAGATCCAGGCCGAGCTTGATGACCTCCTGGAACGGGAGGAACGGGTACAGGAGGCCGACCGAGGCCAGCAGGGCTGCCATCACAACTCCGAACCGAATCCAGTCTGAGCGTCTCATCGCCCCCCCTACTTCCGCACCTTGTCCATGATGCTCGCCTTGGACACGCGCAGCTTCCCTTCCTCCACGGTGAGGGTGATCGAGTCCTCGCTCATGTCCTCGATCGTGCCGAAGATCCCGCCGATCGTGACCACCCGATCACCGCGCTTGAGTGAGCCGAGGAGATCGCGGTGCTCCTTCTGACGGCGGCGCTGGGGCCGGATGAGAAGGAAGTAGAAGATTGCGGCGAACGCCACGAGCATCACCACGAGGGTGATCAGGGATTGGGTCGTTTGGGGATCGTCCATCTTAGAACCACTCCTTTGTTCTCCGTTCTCCAAATTCGACGCGCTCCACTCGCCACGTATACCACCGCGACGAGCGCGACCGCCACACTCCACAGGGCCAACGCGGGCCCCGTCAGGTCCCGGCCCCGTGCCACCACGTGGTGCAGCAGGGCGAAAAGATCGAACCAAAGTATAGCGTACACGGCAACGGCGTGCGACCGCCGGCGGGCGAGATCAAGGTCCACGGTCAACGCCGGAACGAGCGTCCACGCCCAGAAACCGGTCTGGGCGCCGACGAGGCCAAGGGCGAGGAGCAGCAGGGCATGACCGGGAAGGAGCCGAACCGGCGACCCGGGGCGAAGCGCGCCGCGGGCCGCTCGGCCCAAGCCGTACCCCCAGACCAGGAGGAGGAGCGCTCCCGCCCCCAACCGCCACGTCATCGGGTAGGGGACCACGGCGAGCGATAGTCCGATCACGAGGAGGCTTCCCGTGAAGAAGGCGATGTCCCTCATGCGAGATAGGAGAGAAACGCTGTGGCCAGGCCCAGGAACAGCCCGATCCCGATCAGGTCCCCGATCGTGGTCGCCACGGGCCCGGACATCATCGCCGGGTCGAGGCCGACGCGGCGGAACAGGAACGGCAGTATCCCTCCAGTGAGGCAAGCCCCGATCGTGGTCCCAGCAAGGGCGATCCCCGCCACGAGGCCGAACAGCGGCCTTCCCCAGAGGAGGGCGGCGATGAGCCCGATCTGGAC
>CAKZSO010000009.1 GCA_937921255.1 Candidatus Bipolaricaulota bacterium | reverse complement strand
CCCGATCGGAGCTCCCGGTGGAGTTCCTCGTCGTCGAGGCCGGCCCCCAGGGCCCCAAAGGGAGAAGGTAACAAGGTTCCCGGGGAACTCTTACTCTCGCCCCGCCCGTCGAGGGAGGGGGGAACAGGCCAGGGACCAGCCCCCCCTCGTGGGAGAGGGTCCGGGTGAGGGGGCAGCCCGTAGATACCAAGGCCGAGGGAGCTCTCGCCGCCTTCCTCCCGACTCTCTCTGGAGCGAGGCCTGCGCCCACCAGTGAGCGATCTCCCGCCGCATCGCAACTTCCATCCTAGGGTCTGCCCCTCAGGGTGTCAAGCACTTCTCGGTCGCTTCCGAACGCGTTTTGCGTGGTTCAGGGGAGAGATCGACGTAGGATCAGGGAGGTGGACAGGGGTGTCGGGGTGGGTGGACAAACGCCTAGGGAGGGAGTAACGGCAATCCTCCGCCCTGTGATGGGGATCACCTAGACTGGGGACCGTGTCAAGAAGCCTCACGACCGAGGGGAAGATGAGCTTGGTAAATCCTACGAAAACGGGTTCCTGGCGCGCGGACGCCGGCCGGCCCGAGCTGGGCGAGGAGGTCGTGCGATGAGACGGTGCATGTTGCTTGCGGTGGCGGTCGCCCTTGCGGCGCCGGCGGTGGTAGCCCAGACGTTCAACAACATCGGGTTGCCTGACGATAACGTGGCCCCCGGGGCCGTGGTCCTGGCCCAGGTGATCCAGTTCACGGTTCCCTCTGGGCCCAACCTCACGATCAACAGCATCACGGTGAAGAACACGGCGGCCACGAGCCAGGTGACCGCGGCGGGGGTGGAGTTCATCGAGATCCGCCGGAACACCGAGACCGGCCCCACGCTTCGAAAGTACACGGTCGGTTCGGGCGACAACCTCGGGACCGGGATCACCATCAGTAGTCTGAGCAACAACACCTTCACCCCAGGAACCCACCGCCTGTACATCTTCGTCAAGCTAAAGGCTGACGTTCCCTTGAGCCTCAAGCTCAGTCTGGGCGGAACGGCGATCACACCAACGAGTGCAGTGATCAACTACGCTCCTCCGGGCGGAGCCGCTGCGGCGACGTTCACAGTGCGATTGCCGGTGGTCAAGTTCGACGGTACGGTTCCCGATGCGGACGTGTACCGCGGGCAGCGGTTCCTCGCCGGCCGCATCCTGGTGGACGCGACCGACCTCCCGTTCGAGACCACGATCTCCCAGGTTGTGCTCGCGAATGTGGCCCCGGGTGGGACCAAGCTGACGGGTACGTATGTGGACAAGATCGAGGTCCGTCGGGCGAGCGACGATGCCCAGCTGGGCGTGACAAGTCAGGTCGGGACGCTCACCACAACCGGCGTGGTGATCACCACTTCGAACACCAAAGCTGGTCCGTACAGCACCCTCTACCTCGAGATTTGGGTTACGCTGAAGCTGACCGCCCCAATGGGCCACAAGCTCCAGCTGGAGGCGGTCGTGCGTTGCGCGGGGAGAGACATCACAACCGATCCGCCCCCGCCTGGCCCTGTCTTCACGGTGAAGGAGCCGACGGGATTCGAGAAGGTGGAGAACCACAACCTCACTGGTGGCCGGGTGTTCTCCAACCAACGGTTTCTTGCTCAGCGCATCGAGGTCGGCGACGACGACCTCGATCCGTATGATGTCACGGTCAACTCGCTCGTGGTGTGGAACATCGCTACGGAGTCGCCTCTCGCCGACGACCACATCGCCCGCATCGACGTCATCCGCGCCCGAGACGGCGCGGTGATGGGGTCGGTGACGGGCGCATCGGGGCTTCGATCAGGCGGAGTACGTATCGCCACTGGCTCGAACAACGTCGTTGCCGATGACACGAGCGAGGTCATCGAGCTCTGGGTGACGCTTGGTCCGGCGGTGCCTCTCGATCGGAAGGTGCAGTTGCAGACCGTCATCTGGCACACGGAAGACTCGAAGATCTTCGGCAAGCCTGAGGCTCACGATGCTCCCCTGGAGGGCGCGGAATTTGTGACCGGGCCTGCCGGCGGGCAGGGGTTCGAAAGCGAGAAGCCGGTCACACTTCCCGATCGAACGGTGTTCCAGGGAGTTCGCTTCCTCGCTCAACGGCTGGAACTCAAAGACAACGATGACGATCCGTACGACGTCATCATCAACTCGCTCATGATCCGCAATGCAGCCGCCAGTCCTCTGGCCGACCAGCACGTGGCTAAGATCGAGGTGCGTCGAAGATCCGACGGAGCCTTGCTGGGCGTGTTGAGCGACCCCGTGGGGCTGAGCTTGGCGGGGGTACGCGTGCCGACCACGGCGAACAACACAGTCCCCGACGACACAACGGCCGAACTCGACATCTGGGTGACCCTGAAGGACACCGCTCCTGCGGGGCGCAAGCTTCAGCTGGAGACCGTGGTGTGGCACTCTGAGGGCCTGCTGACGCACCACAAGACCGCCTTGCTGGGGCCCGCCGTGATCACCACGGCCATCGGCAAGCACCCGACGGGGGTGAGCTTCAGCTGGGTACCCACTGCGCCAGAGGCAGGGGTGGATGTTACCTTTACCCCGGCCGCCGGGATTGCCGACCCATCGGGGGACATCACGAAGGCCATTTTCCGGTGGGCATTCGGCGACGGAAAGACGGCTCAGACTACGGGTTCGGCGGAGGTTAAGCACAAGTACGCGATCGGCGGTACGTTCCAGGTGACGCTGACCGTGACAGGAGAGGGAGGCCTGTCCAGCTCGAAGACGCTCACGGTGGAGGTGGTGGGAAAGCAGCCCGTGGTGGACTTCGACCTTGCCCCAGACAATCCTGCCGTGGGGCAGGAGGTTGCGTTCACCTCGAAGGTGACGGACCCCGCCACACCGCCCCTCACCCCGTACACGTACGCGTGGGCGTTCGGGGATGGCGGCACCTCGACGGCGCAGAATCCGAAACATACCTACGCCGCGGCTGGCACGTACACCGTAGTTCTCTCGGTTACAAACAGCCGCGGGGAGGTTGGGAGAAAGGAGAAGTCCGTAACGGTGACCGCCACTCCGGTGAATCGGCGGCCGGTGGTCAGCGCGATTACACCAAACCCAGCGAATCCTCAGGCAGGTCAGGCGGTCACGTTCACGGCCACGGCCACGGATCCGGATGGCGACCCGATCACTGGGTACGAGTGGAAGCTGGGTGATGATACGGCTGTCGCCACCGACACGAACGTCAAGATCCACACCTTCGCCGTGAGCGGCGTGTTCCGGGTTCAGGCACGGGCCCGCGACGCGGGAGGATGGGGGGAATGGTTCGGACGGGATGTGACGGTGTTGCCGGTTGGCGGCGGGATCGGCACGCGGCTGCTGGACAACCCTGCTCGGACGCAGTGTCGCATCCAGCTGGTCCTCCCCGCTGGCGTAACCGAGGTCCGGATCCAGATCTTCGACATGCTGGGCCGCGAGGTGCGGCGGAGCGATGTGCCAGGCACGCAGTTCACGTGGGATCTCAAGGACGGGAACGGGCGCACGATCGCCGATGGGCTCTACTTCTACCTCGTCACGGCCACCGTGGCCGGTGGGACGATCTCTTCGGAAGTCGGGAAGATCCTTGTGGTGCGCTGAGGAGGGGATGATGCGACGAGCGTTCGCGCTGTTGAGCGTGGCCTTGGTCGGGGCGGTGGCCCTGGGCCAAGCCTTGCCGAACCCGTTCGATGTCGGTCTTGGGGTTCGGGCGATGGGGTTCGGCGGGGCGTACATCGCCCTCGCCGAGGGAACAGAAGCCCTCCTCACCAACCCGGCAGGGCTTGCGCGGTCGAAGGGGATCCACGCGGATTCGAGCCTGTCGAGCGTCATGGGGCTGTACTCCGTGACATGGGTCGCGGGCGCGGCCCCGAACTTCGGCGCCGGGTTAGGGTATCTCGGGGTTGGGGGAATTATGGACCCGGCAGGCAATCCGCTGGCCTTCTCTCACTTGGCAGCGGTGGTCGGGGCGGGGTTCGATCTGACCGCCTTGAGGGTGTTCCCGTTCCCGGCATCGGGCGGGGCAACGATCAAGTACCACCGGGTCCAGATTGCCGATGAGGCGGGGAGTGGCTTTGCTCTCGACGTGGGGCTTCTTGGGCAGATGCCCACGCCGCTGGGACCGCTCCGGTTCGGGCTCGCGTTGCGCGAGCTGGGGTTCGGGCCCACGGTGGGCGAGGCTGGGGATGGATGGTCTACGGATCTGGCGGCCGGGGTGGCGTTGGTGAACCCGCTCGGGTTTCTCATCGTTGCCGATTTGACGGCGGAGTACACCGCGCTGGGCGTGGGATGGTCGGCGCTGGGGTTGTTCGAGGTTCGCGCGGGCATGCGTCTTCAGGCAGGTCTGCAGTGGGCGTTCGGCCTCGGGGTGCAGTGGGGGATGTTCCTGATCGACTACGCACTCCTCACGCACCCGGTCCTGCCGGCCTCGCACCGATTTGGGTTCGGGGTTCGGTTCTAGGGAAACGGGGAACTGACCGTTGCCCCACGCCAGCCCTGCCGGATCGCCCCCGTCAGAACCGAACGGCAAGGGTCACGCCCAGGAACAGGGCGTGCTTGGGCTCGGCTTCCCCCTTGAGGGCCACGATGTGACCCACCTCGGCGCTGAGTCCCCACATGTCGCCGATCGGCTCCGCTCCCAGAGCAACGAGGACGGCGTCCAGGGGTAAACCGAGCTGGGCCGTGGTCTTCACATCGAGGGCCTCGCCCTTCAGGCTAGCGGACGTTTCGGATGCCAGGGAACTCGTTCCCACGACCCATGTCAGTCGGTTGGACAGGGTCGTCTGCTGGTCGCGAGGTTTCCAGGTTAGGGTGAGGGTGTCGCGCCAGCCGGCGCCCTTCGGTTCCCAGGTCACCCGCAACGCAACTTCCTCCTTGTCCGTGGTCTGTGTCGGGTAGCGGGGGTGGGAGAGGGTGATCCACGATCTGTCCCACTGCAGAGAGGCTCGCACCCCCTCCCATGCCGTGGTCTCCCAGTACGCGGACAGACCGAGGGTGCGGTCAGACCGCTCGGTCACCGGCAGAAAACCCTGCCCGAGCAGGACCTTGACGCGAACTACGTTCGGAGCGCGAGCGACGTCGGCTTCCCCCCGGGCACTCCAACGCTGCTCAGTGGGACTGAGCCGGACTGTCGCGGACAGGCGGGGGGTGAGACTGCCACCGGTGATGGACCACGCCTTCCAGCGTGCATCGCCTTGAAGGGTGCGCTCGTCGCGCCACGTATCGCCGGTGAGGTGGTGGCGCCACTCCTCCTGCCAGCTCGCACTCAGCGACAGGCGATCGGTCTCGGTGGCCCACCGGAGTACGGCGCGGAAGGTCTCGCTGCCGGGAGCTCCAATCGTTCGGAACGGGCGCGTCCAGCTTAGGTCCATCGTCCACCCGGGCAGAGGAAGGAGGGAAACGTTGCCCGTCAGTTGACCCCACGCAACAGGAGCGGGTGCGCGGAGTGTGCCCGTGATGCTCACACCCCATGTCCACGCTTGAGTCTTGTTCGATAGGCCGGCCTGCCATCCTAGCTCCAGCTGCCGGAAGGAGAGCAGCCCATCCCCGGTGACGGTGGGCGTCAGGGAAAGGGTCGCCGTGGGGCCGTCAGACCAGCGCCAATCCAGACCCGCTGCCAGACGCCCCCGGGGCTGTGTGGAGAGGTCGATCACGTCCCAGCGCGCCTGGAGAGCAAAGGCCGTTGGCCCGCCGCTGTAGCGGGCAGCTACGCTCATCCCGTGGCCGTCAGAGCGGCCGCTCCGCCCAATCTCCTCGTACCCCGGGAGGCGGCTCGCTGCTCGCACCTCCCACTGCCAATCGCCGACGGTCTGGCTCAGGGCAAGGCTTGCCGAGGTGCCGTGCCGGGTGTGGTCTGCCGCCGGGATGTCCTGGAATCGCCCCAAGTCGCGGCCGTCGATCCTGGTCCGCGATGGGGGCAGTCGCTCCACCCGGTCGGTCACCCGCCACAGGTCGAGCTGGAAGTCTTCGCGCGCCACGGCAGCAGCCCATATGGCTCCCTGCCCCGCGCCGACTGCAGTGGCGGGCTCGGTCACGACGGGGGTGATCCGGTCCTCGTGCCACAGCCCGTCCTCAGCTGCGAACCACAGGATGCCCTCCTTAAGCGCAAGATCGTACACGGCCTTGCCGAACACGACCCACCCCACCCCCCTTGTACCACGCAGGATCCGGATCCCATGATCTGAGGCCACGTACACGTCACCGCCGCGGGCGAGAAGAGCGTGGACGGCCCCCGCAGCCTCGACGACAGGGGTCCACAGCCCGGCGCTGCCCACGTACAAGCCCGTGCTTGTCCCGAGGTAGAGGCTCCCCTCGGCCCAGAGGAGGGCCGTCGGGAAGCCTCCGTCCTCGGGGAGGGGGGCCGTCTCCCACTTCTTGGGGTCCTCGCTGTCGGTCACCGCGAACCAGACGAGAACGCTCTCCGTGGTGAGGTAGACGAGCCCGTCTCCGCGGGCAAGAGCCAGGACTTCGGTTCCCGGCAGCCGCTCCGTTCCCGTGACCCTGACCCAGCTCCTCACGCGATCGAACGGAGTCGGCTCGGTGAGGCGGACCACTGTCAGTCCGGCATCTGTGCCGACGAGCAGCTGCCCAGGCAGAGGGAGGACAGCGTACACCGATCGCCCCGCCAGGCCGTGGGCGGGACCGTACCCGGAGAACATCCCGTCCTTGTGCACGGTGAGGCCATTGTCGTGCCCGAGGATTAGGTATTCCCCGTCCGGAGCCTGAGCGCTGACGATGGTGTGGACTCGGTTCGGAGTGGGCACACGGGCGTTGTCGTCAACCGGGAAGATGTTCTCTGATCCGGCGAGGTTCAAGCTGTAGGTCCATCCAGCGATCTTGCCCGACGCGGAGAGCGCGGCCACGGTGTGGGTGTTGGGCATGGTGTGCGTAGTGGGCCGGGGCAGGCCGAGGTCCATCGCTCGGTACAGGGCAAGCCTGAGCCCATCCCAGTCAGCAATGGTCAGGATTAGGCCAAACAGGTTGCGCTCGTAGTCGGTGATTACGCCCAAGCCTCCACGCTGACGCTCGAAGTCCACCTTCAGCTCGTCATCAGGCCCGAGGGACGGGAACAAGAGCAGAATGCCCGACGTGTAGTCCAGGCTGTAGTCGGTCCCCCGAGTGAGGCGCCGTCCGTTGAGCGCAACCCGTTCTGAGCCCGGAACGAGCGAGGGACCAAGAGAGAAGGTGGTTCCCTCCCGATGGTAGGCGAATGTGGCGCGGATCGCCCCTCCCGCGAAGAAGGCCGAAGGAAACGCAATGCGGAGCATCCCGTCGGCGGGCAAGAGCACCCACACGTACTCCGCAAGGGCCGGGTCGGTCGATGGGCGGAACTCGCTCTCCCCCGGCCGTCGGATCCAGACCTCGACGGACCCCTCGACCACGTCCCGCTCACCGAGGGGCAGGTACCGGCGGCGCGCGAGATCGGAGAACGGGTAGACATCTTCGTCCACCAAGACGGCGAGGAACGAGATGAACCCGCCCAGGAACCGGCCCTCGAGCTCGCTCGCTTCGACAAACGGGTACGTCTTGCGGTCCTTCCCCGCCAACCCGAGGCGCACGTTGTGGGCCTCAATCGCCTCTTGGATGCGCTTCCGGGCCAAGACGGATGGTGCAACGCGAAGGGCGAGATCGTCCCGTTCGTTGCGCAGGACAACGTACTCGCCCGACGTCAATGGGGTCGCGAGCTGAGCAGTGAGGTCGTTTCGAATGTAGTCGAGTCCCCAGTCAGCGAGGAAAGACCACAGGGCAAGGGTTCCATCCACGCGAAGCTGGACCTTCGTCAGTCCCTCCACAAACTGGATGCGGAGCGGCCAGTGCGCAAGGCCCTCGACGGAGCGGAGGTAGGGTGCCTCCCGCCACGGCTCGTCGGGATCGTTCACCGTGAACAGGATCTCCCCCCGACCTTGCTCTCCGCGGAACGTGCGGGATTCGGAAACGCCCTCCAGCCGCGTCACGAGCCCGTGCAAGTTGACGTTCCCTCCGAGATACCCCACCCGGGCTCCGAGGACGCGTTTGTTGTATACCCCTAGCCCCTCCCCTTCTGCACCGACCACGAATCGTCCCAGCTCCCCAGTCCACGGGGTGCGTTCCACGGTGAGGAGGAAGTCCTGGAACCCCACGTCGAGTTGATCGTTGAAACTCGCCCTGAGGGTGATGAACCCGAGGGCCTTGCCCTCGATCATCGCGCGCAGGGTCTGGGTGAGGGTTGGTTGACCGGGAGTCAGGTTCTGATCCGCCAGTACGGTTGCCGACCCCAAGCCGAGCCAGATGGTCCAGGTCTTCTCCCCGCTCACCGTCAGGTTGAAGCTGGGGGTCTGCTGGGCCAGGGCGATGCTCCCCGCGAGCAGGAGGCCAACCACAAGTGTTCTCATGTCAGATCCTCACTGAAAAGGATACGCGAAACGCGGCCGGGAGAACGGGATGGAGAAGAACCATCCAGTCGAGGGCGAACGATCTCCACCCCACCGTGCCGCCGAAGGCGATTCCGGCAGGCCCGTACCCAGCGCGAATCAGGAGCCAGTCAGCCCCCACCTCGCCGCCGATGGCGAACGACGGATGAGCACCCACGCCCGTGATGTCGAGGGCAAGTGCCGCGTTGAAGCCCGGACCGCGGAGCGGCACCGCGAGGCCAACTCCTAGCTCGGCAGGCCAGAATTCACCGGCAACAGGGGCTTTGGAGAGGACGGCGCGCCACACGGCTCCCACCTGGATGGCGCCGCGCCAGAGGAGGGCGATGTCCAGGGCCCCGCCCAGGCTGGGAACAGGGGCCAGGGGCCTCGCCACCCGTACCCGTACCCCGGAACCCAGCGGTCCCAGGCGCACGCCTGCCCCCAGCGCGGCACCGGTGGTGCGGTAGGCCAGGGCCGGGCCGATCGTCCCCGCGTCGAGAACCACCCCCGCCATCGCTACGCCCGGCAACCCAACCGACAGCGCACCGAAGTGGGCGACGCCGAACACGTCTCCGTAGGAGGAAATGAACTGGACACCCTCGAGCCACGGGAGCCCCGCCGGGTTGAGGAACAGGGCGTCACTCGTGGGCAGGGCAATCCCGGCTCCACCCATTCCTGCGGTGCGGGCTCCGGCCGCCAGCTCGAACAGGATATCCCCGCCCACAAAGTACGCGCCGACCCCGATCAAGGCGACCCCAAGCACGGCAAGCGCTGCCGCCGATGCTCTCATCGCTGCACCACCACCCGCACCATCTCTGACTGGGCTCGATCCGTGACGACCACGGCGAGGTAGAGCCCGCTGGCCACTCTCTGTCCCGACGTGGTGGACAGCGGCCACCGTGCCTCGCCCGCGGGGAGCGGGAGGAGCTGGGTGAACAGAAGCCGCCCGGTGAGGTCGTACACGTGAAGGCTTGCCCACCGGGTCTCGGGAGGGCACCGGTAGGTGAACACTGCCTCGCCCGATACAGGGTTGGCCTTGGTCTGAAGAGAAGGCTTTCCCGTCGGCACACCGCCTCCAATGACCTCTGTGCTGCGTGCAGTGTCAAGCTTTCCCGCGCCCCACAATCGGTTTGGCGCCACGCCGACGTACGTGTCGACCCTTGCTCCAGCGAGCAGAGCGTCCTTGACCTCGGACCAGGTGAGGTTCGGTCGACGCGAGAACAGCAGGGCCACTGCCCCCGTCACGTGAGGGGCGGCCATACTCGTCCCAAGAAGCATCGTGTACTCCCCGCCCGGCAAGACCAGCCACCCCGCGGGGGAGGCAAGCCGCGACCGGGCCGACGCAATCCACGCCCCCGGAGCAGCGAGATCAGGCTTGAGGCGACCGTCCCGGGTCGGTCCGCGAGAGGAGAACGACGCGAGCGTTCCCACGACTCCATCGCCGGTTTGCTCTCCCAAGATGGAAGTCCATTGGTTCTTCGTGACGTAAGCGCCGACGGTGATCACGCGGTGGGCGTTCCCCGGCTCGCTGATCGTGTAGTTCGCGTCCCCTTCCCTGAACTGAGCCGCCGCGGGGTTTTCCACCCACCCGTCTACCCGCCCCCCGCCGATAACCGGGGTGAGGGTGAGGGCCCACGTCGTCCCGGGTGTGACGTCACTCAAGGCGATGTAGATGTGGCGGCCGAGGTTGCGGGGGTCCGGAAGGGACGTGTTGTCAAGCCACACACCCCCTGAAGCAGTGGATGCCCAGCGCTGGCTGGATGGAAGAACGGTCACGGACTCACCGCCCGGGGTTCTCACCTCGAGCGAGAAGCTGGCTGTGCCCGTGTGCCAGAGCTGAACAGATACCGTGCTCTTCTCTACCTCAAGGTGCCACGTGGTGGGAGTCCGGACGTCGCCGGCGACGTGGATCCGGCGGTCCCCTTCGTTTCCGGCGGCGACCACGATTGCCCGGCCTGGACGATCGAGCATGGCGTCAAGCATCTGCTCGAACAGGGAGGTGCCGTCGTGGGGGCCGCTGTGGCCGCCGAGCGACAGGTTGACGACCGCGGGCAGGCCACGGGCCTGCGCGGCCTCGAACACGAACCGCACTCCATCCACCACGGCGTTCTGGTAGAACGTGGTCTTCACCACCACCAGCTCGGCCTCGGGAGCGAGCCCCGGCAACCCCATCGGCGATGCCGAGCCATCTCCGGCCGCAATTCCGGCGACGTGGGTGCCGTGGCCGTGGGTGTCGACGGTGGGGGAGGACCCGGTGGCGATCGCCCATTCCAGTTCAGCGCGAGAAAACGCCTGTCCATAGTAGGTTTCGGCGAGTACGTCGCCCCACCAATACGGGAACCCTGTGGCCCCAACCCCGGTCTGATCCCACAGGTAGAAGATCCGTGACCCCTCTTCGCTCTCGTTGTTGTCCCGGTCCACACGGAAGTCGCGGTGGAAGATGTCGATACCCGTGTCTACGATGCCGATGATCACGCCTCGGCCGGTCGCACTGGGGGTCGCGTACCACAGGGCGGGGGCCCCTGTCTCGGGCACGGAGCGGTCGAGCGTGGGGTACACCGGTCGGCTGGCCTCGATGTAGACCACCTGCGGGTCGGCGGCGAGGGCCGTGAGGTCGGCGAGGTTGACCTCGCCGGTGGCGAGCCGGTCCAGAACCTGATGCGGCCGGAACAGGGGGAGTGTCCGCGCGGCATTGGGGTCTTCCGTCCGGACGAACACCTGGATCGGCATTGCTGGCCCCCCTTCCACCCCCGGAGGGTGGCGGGCCTCCCCCAAGGCGACGAGCGTGGGCAGGACCGTCGGAGCGAGAAGGGAGACCGGTCCCATCCCGTCTTGCGCAGCGAGAAGGAGCCGCAGAAACGGGTCGAGTTTCTCCGGCCCGGCCACCGCGGCGGCGGAGAGCAGGAACAGGGCAGCAACGAGAAACTGCAGGAGCCCGGCCACAACGCCCCATTGTAGCCACGGATTCTCGATCGGGCCAGGATCGTTGATCCGCTGGGTGGGGGAGCTACAATGCAGGAGTATGGACCGGCGCTCGATTCAGCCGCCGCGCACGCTGCGGAGCATGGTGTTCCTCGCGATCCTGGTCATGGTCGGGCTTCTCATCGCCCAGTCCTTCTGGCCGGCCCCGCGCCGCCTCCTGGACTTCACGTACTCCGACCTCCTCTTTCAGATTGAAACAGGGAACGTGGCCGAGGTCGTGATCCAGGGCACGCGGATCGAGGGGGTGCTCAAGGCGGGCGAGGTGAGGGGGTTCGTCGTCCAGGGCCCGCCCGAGGGTTCTCCCCTCTACGCCGATCTCGCCCGGGAGATGGACGCCCGGGGAGTCGTGTACCGGTTCCAGACCCCCAGCGGCGTGACCCAGTTTCTCGTGTCGCTGCTCCCGTTCGCACTCTTGCTCGTCTTGTTCCCACTCTTTCTCGTGTTCATGATGCGCCGGATGCAGGGCGGGAGCGCGTTCACGTTCGGCCAGTCCCGGGCCAAACTCGTGACCAAGGAGTTCACCAAGGTCACGTTCAAGGACGTGGCGGGGATCGACGAGGTCCTGGATGAGGTTCGGGAGATCGTGGACTACTTGAAGGACCCCGGGCGGTTCGTCCGGCTGGGGGCGAAGATCCCGAAAGGGATCCTCCTTGTTGGCCCGCCGGGGACGGGGAAGACCCTGCTGGCCCGGGCGATCGCCGGCGAGGCGGGGGTCCCGTTCTTCTCCATCTCCGGATCCGACTTCGTGGAGATGTTCGTCGGCGTAGGTGCAGCGAGGGTCCGGGACATGTTCCAAAAGGCGAAGGCGAGCGCCCCGTGCATCGTGTTCATCGACGAGATCGACGCGGTGGGCCGCAAGCGCGGCGCGGGCCTCGGCGGGGGGCACGACGAGCGGGAGCAGACCTTGAACCAGCTCCTCTCGGAGATGGACGGCTTCGAAGGGAACGCCGGGGTGATCGTCCTCGCAGCTACGAACCGCCCCGACGTCCTCGACCTTGCCCTCCTCCGCCCTGGGCGCTTCGACCGCAAGATCGCCGTTCCCTCGCCGGACCTCCGCGGTCGGGAGGCGATCCTGAGGATCCACATCCGGGAGAAGAAGCTCGCCACCGACGTCGACCTCGCGCACCTCGCCAAGCGCACCCCGGGGTTCGTGGGCGCGGACCTCGAGAACCTCTGCAACGAGGCGGCGCTCCTGGCCGCGCGACGGAACAAGGACCGCGTCGAGCTCGACGACTTCGAGGAGGCGCTCGATCGGGTCCTCACCGGCCTCGCTCGGAAGGGGATGTACATCAAGGAGGAGGAGCGGCTCCGCATCGCCTACCACGAGACAGGTCACGCCCTCCTCAACAAACTTCTCGCCCGTCTGGGCCCTGTGCACAAGGTGACGATCATCCCCCGTGGGACCGGGGTCCTTGGGTTCTCGCAGCGCCTGCTCGAGGACAAGTACTGGACCTCGAAGGACGACCTCGTCGATGTGTTGACGTGGACGTTCGGCGGCCGCGCCGCCGAGGAGCTTGTGTTTTCTGAGCAGAGCACCGGTGCGGCGAACGACCTCCGCGACGCGACCGAGCTGGCGACGAAGATGGTTGTCGAGTACGGGATGTCCGACGTGGTGGGGCCGATGAACCTGGGCAAGGAGCGGACAAACGTGTTTCTGGGCGAGGAGATCGTCCGGAGCGAAAACCACTCCGAGGAGCTGGCCGCGGTGGTGGACCGCGAGATCCGCGCCCTCCTCACGCGCGCCTACGAGCGAGCGAAGGACCTCCTTGCTCGGAACCGCCCCGCGCTCGACCGGATCGCGCAGGAGCTCTTGCGCCGCGAGTCCCTCGATGGCGAGGAGATCAACACCGTCCTCGGTGACCTCACCCTCCAGCCCGCGGGATGAGCTCCCCACCGACCCGGGTGGCGATCCTCGGGGCGACGGGCTCAATCGGAACGCAGGCGCTTGCCGTCGTGCGCGAGCTCCAGCGGGTGGGCCACCCGCTCGAGGTCGTTGCCCTCGCGGGGGGGAGAAACGTCGAGCCGTTGGCGTCCGCCACCGCGGAGTTCGGCGTGCGGTGGGTTGGGGTGGCCGGCCCGGAGGAAGCGGACCGCCTGCGGAACCTCGTTTCCCGGACTCTACACATCGTCCACGGCCCCGCTGGGCTTGCCTATCTCGCCGCGTTGCCCGAGGTGGACCTCGTCCTGAACGCGGTCGTGGGCGCGGTGGGACTCGTTCCAACCCTCGCTGCGCTTGGGGCGGGGAAGAGGGTTGCGCTGGCGAACAAGGAGTCCCTTGTGATCGGAGGGGAGCTCGTCCGTCGCGCGTGCCGGGCGGCCGATCAGATCATCCCTGTGGACTCCGAGCACGCGGCCCTGTTCCAGATCCTCCAGGGGAGCAACGCGCGCGAGGTGGGGCGGGTGTGGATCACCGCCTCGGGCGGCCCGTTCCGGGATCGACCGCCGGCCGCGCTCGCCGTGGTGACCCCTGCCGAGGCGCTCGCCCACCCCGTGTGGGCGATGGGCAGGCGGATCAGCGTGGACTCGGCGACCGTGGCCAACAAGGCGTTCGAGGTGATCGAGGCCCATCACCTGTTTGCCCTCCCGTGGGACAGGATCGGGGTTCTCGTTCACCCCCAGGCCCGGGTCCACGCCCTCGTCGAGTTCTCGGACGGAACGGTGCTCGCTCAGCTCGCCCCCCCCGACATGCGGATCCCGATCGCGGCGGCCCTCGCCTACCCCGGCCGGTGCCCGTTCCCCTCCGAGCAGCTTGCGCTCTCCGGGCTCAACCTGTCGTTTGAGGAGCTTCTCCCCGGCCGGTACCCCGCGTTTGACGTGGTTTTGGAAGCAGGAAAAGGCGGGGGAACGGCGCCGGCGGTCGCCAATGCCGCCGACGAGGTGCTGGTGGAGGCGTTTCTGCGTGGGGCGATCCCGTTCACGGCGATTGCCGAGGGGATAACGGCCGTGTGCGCTGAGCACGTCCCGTCTCCCGTCGGGACCGTGGCCGACGTCTGGGCGGCCGACAACTGGGCGCGGGAGAGAGCGCGCGCGTTTGTGGCGGAGAGGGGCCGCGGCGTATAAACTCAACTGCCATGATTACGAGCAAGCGTTTGGGTTATGGAGTATGCGTGCTGTACGAGCTTGCAGTCCGCAAGGATGGCTACCACTCGGCGCGGGACGTCGCCGAGGGGTATCGTGTTCCGGAAGCGTTTGTGCGGAAGATCCTTCTCGACCTCCGGCGGGCGGGCCTCGTCACGGCGCAGAAGGGGCGCACCGGCGGGTACCGGCTTGCCCACGCGCCGAAGGCGATCAAGCTCGGGCAGCTCATCAAGGCCCTCGAGCCCGTCACCCCCAACCTGGTCTACGGTCGGCAGCGCGGGGGCGGCTTCGCCACGGGAGAGGAATGCCCGGTCGCTCCGTTTTGGCAAGGACTGGAGACGGTGTTCACCCAGGCCCTGGCGGAGAGCACGCTCGCCGATGTGGTGAACCAATCGCGCGTTCCCGCCAAGAAGCGGACGCCGGCGGCGAAGGTGGCCGCCCCGCGGGCCCGGAAGAAGGGCCGCGCCTAGCCTTGCCCACGGTCGGCGAAGTCCGCGAGGTCCTGCGCGGGGTCAGCGACCCCGAGCTGGGGATCAACATCGTCGACCTCGGGCTCGTCTACCGGATCGAGACCACGGGGAACCGGATCCTCGTGGAGATGACGCTCACGTCCCCCTCCTGCCCGTTTTCTTCCTCGCTCCCGGCCGAGGTTGAATCCCTCCTCCGGGATCGGTTCGCCGCTTACGAAGTGGAGGTCGCCCTCGTCTGGGATCCGCACTGGACGCCGGAGCGGATTGCGGAGGACGTGCGGCGCCGACTCGGTACGTCGTGACCCGCGAGCGGTGCGCCCTGTGCGGCGAGCGCATTGGAGACCGGCGCTGTCCGGTTCTCGACAAGGCCCTGTGCAGCCGCTGCTGCGGTTCCCACCGCGGGAAGGGCGTCCGGTGCGTCCCCGATTGCCCGTACGGCCGCCAGGCGGAGGAGCGGTTGCGCGAGAAGCGTGCGCAGGAGCTCACGCGGGCGTGGGCCGTCTGGTACCGCGACCTCGTCTCCGCGGGAAGCGAGGGAATCTGGCCCCACGTCGAGCTCCTCGCCGAAGCGCTGGCCGCACTTCTCCACCGCGGACTGGCCACGGATTTTGAGGTCGAGGGAGCGCTCCGGCACCTCGATCAGGCCTTGTCCCCGGTGGTCCTCGTCTCCTCCCCCCCGTCTCCGCTCGGGCGGGCCCTGGTGGATGAAGGGTTCCTTCCCCTGGTGCAGGAGGGGAAGTTCGATCGCGAGAAGCTGCGGCGGGCGGCCCAGGCGCTTTCGGTGTGGCTTGCGGCCTACCGGTCCGACGATCCCCTGCGGTTTGCCCGCGGCCTGGTGGGGCTGTTCCCGCCCGTTCCCGAGCCGCCCCCCGGCCTCATCGTCCGCCCACCAGGGCTCGCTTGACCCCAAGCCCCCAGATGAGGGCTGCGTAGAGGGCGATCCCAAGCGGAACACCCGCGCCGACCGCGGCCCACGGCCCGTGGGGGGCGACGATCGGCCGGACGAGGAGGAGACCACCCGCCATCCCCCCCACCGCGAGGAACACCCGGAGCGCGCTTCGGGCGGGAATCCACCCTGGGCAACGCTTCCAGAGGAGGGTCCCGAGGAGGACTGCGTGGACCCAGCCCGCCACTCCAGTGGCGAGGGCGAGGCCGAACGTCCCCCAGAGCTTCACCCACCACAGGTTGAGCCCGATGTTGACGACGAGGGCCACCGCGCCGGCGAGGACGGGGAGGAGGGGCCGGCCGAGGGCAAACCACGCCCGGGAGAGGAGGTACACGAGCGCGTACGCCCACAGGCCGCACAGGTACCCGGCCAGCGCGGCGTAGGTGCGCGCCGTGTCGGCGGATGTGAACGCCCCTCGCTCAAACAGGATCGTGACGATCGGCACCCCGAGGATGAGGAGCCCGGCCAAGGCCGGGAGGACGAGGGCGGCGGTGACGAGGAACCCCTGCTCGAGCGCGCGCCGGAAGCCGTGATCGTCCGCCTGGGCAACGAGGCGGGAAAGCCAGGGGAGAGCCGCCGTCGTTACCGATACGGCGAGGATCCCTAACGGGAGCTGAAAAAGACGCATCGCGTACTGGAGGGTGGCGATCGAGCCCGGCTCGAGGTAGGAGGCAAGCCGGTTGTCGACGAGGGTGTTCAGCTCGGCAACGACGAGCGCGCCGAGCGCGGGGAGAAGCCGCCACGCCACCTCCCGGAGGGCGGGGTGGGGGCGGATCCGCCACGGGCCGCGGAAGGTCGAGCGAAGCGGCGGGAGGAGGAGGATCGCCATCCCTGCCCCGCCGACGAGCGATCCCAGGGCGAGGCCCAGGATCGGTGGGCTGGCGATCCGTGCCAGGAGAACCGCGCCGACGACCATCCCCACGTTGAGCACGGCCGGGGCGAGGGCGGGGAGGAAGAACCGGCCGTGGGCGTTCAGGATCCCCCCGGCGAGGGCAGAGACGGAGATGAACCCGATCAGGGGGAACAGCCACCGGGCAAGGGTCACGCTCTGGGCCATCGTCTCCTGCGCGAACCCCGCGGCGAGGACGGGGAGGTAGGCGGGCGCAAACAAGGCGCCCCCCGCGCAGATCACCGGGAGGACGAGGAGAAGGTAGAGAAACGCCGACCGGGCGAGCGCTTCCCCCTCCCCCTCCTCCCGCGCTCGGGCGTACACGGGGAGGAACGCCGCGGCCAGCCCTCCCTCCCCGAGGACCTGGCGCAGGGCCTGGGGGATGTAGAGAGCAACGAGGAACGCGTCGTACCCCGCCGACGCCCCGAACGCGTAGGCGATCGCTGCGTCGCGGGCAAGGCCCACGATCCGCGACAGAACCGTTCCCCCGGCACCGCGGACCACGTCGCCGAGGAACGCCCCCCCCCTGACCCCGTGGGGGCTGAGCGGAGGGGCTGGCGGTTCTTCTCGGGGCCGGCGCGGGGAGTCCGTGGCGTCCCCCACCGTCGGGCTACGCGGCCGGGGTGACCGTCAGCTTGACGGTGGCAGTGATGTTCTCGTAGAGGACGAGCTCGGCCTGGTGCTCGCCCAGGGTCTCCACCGTCTCCATGCGGATCCGGTCGGGGTCGAGCTTCACGCCGAACCGGTCGGCGATCTCCTTGGCCACGTCCTGGGGGCGCACCGTGGCGTACAGCTTGTCCGCGTCGTGGACGCGGCGCGTGAACACGAGCTCCACCCCGTTGAGCTTGTCGGCCAGGACTTGGGCTTGGGTGTGGCGATCGGCGAGCTCGGCCTCGTAGCGGGAGCGGAGCTCGCCGAACCGGGCCAGCTCGTGGGGCGTGGGGAGCACGCCGAGCTTTCGGGGCAGGATGTAGTTGCGGGCGTAGCCGTCCTTGACCTCGACGACGTCTCCCGGGATCCCCAATCCGGCCACCTCACGGGTCAACAGAACCTTCACCGGTATCCCTCCTTGACCAGGCAATGGTAGAGGCACCCTGTCGGAAGTTCAAACGCCGCTATACTTTCTCGTCGGACCAAGCGAGGTGACGATGAAGTTCGACCTTGAGGCGTTGCGGACGGAGCCCGGACGTTCGGTGAGCCTGACTCGGGATGTGGACCTTCCGGACCTGGAGTGGCAGGGGGAGATCTTGCGCGTGTTGGGGCCGGTGCACGTCGTGGCCAGCGCGGTTTACCAAGAGGGGGAGTTCATCCTTAACGTCGCTGTGCGCGGCCGGGTGCGGCGGAAGTGCTCGCGGTGCCTGGTGGAGCTGGTGGAGGACGTGCACGAGGAGGGGACGCCGGAGGTCCACCCCGCCGAGGTCGCCGGCCCGACCCTCGAGCTCAGGCCGTTCATCGAGGCCGGGCTGCGGCTGGGCCTGTCTCCCAAGCCCCTCTGCACGCCGGGGTGCCTCGGGATCTGCCCGGAGTGCGGAGCGGACCTCAACTGGGAGCGGCACCGGGAGGGTTGCCACGGTCAGACGAAACGGCTCGATCCCCGGCTTTCCGTCCTGCGGAAGCTCCTCGACGAGCCCCCGTCGGAGCGATGATCCATCGCGTGGGCGAGCGTCGCGCGTCTGGCGAGCCGCCGGCGGTACGGGTCCTCGGGGTGGACCCCGGCCTGTCTGCGACCGGGTACGCGGTGGTCGAGGGCAGGGGCCGGGCGTTTGCCGTGCTCGAAGCGGGGACGATCCGCACCGAGCCCGGGACGGTCCTCCCGGAGCGGCTGGGGCAGATCCACGACGTCCTGGCGCACACGATCGCCGCGTATCACCCGCAGGCGGTGGCGGTGGAGGAGGTGTTCCTCGCCCGCAACGCCCCCTCGGCGATGGGGACGGCCGAGGTGATCGGGCTCGTGAAGTTCCTCGCCCGCGGCCGGGAGCTCCGCGCGTTCCCCCCGCGGCAGGTGAAGAAGTGGATCTGCGGGAACGGTTCCGCCCCCAAGGAGCAGATGCTGGCGATGGTGAAGGCCCTCGTGTCCGCTGACGGGGCGAAGATGGCGAAGTGGTCCGATCACGCTGGCGATGCGGTGGCGATTGCCCTGTGCGCGTTCTTCGACGGCGGGTTGCTCCGGTGACGGGGGACGGGAGGGAGATCCCCAGATGATCCGCTGCTCGGTGCACTCGGGGGGGGGCGCAGTGGTGGTGTTCCGGAGCTGACGTGACAATCTACGATGCGCTCGGCGTTGGTGAGGTGCCGGAGCGGCTCCTTGTCGTGGACGGCCACTCCGCCCTCTACCGTTCGTTCTACGCCGTCCCCGACCTCACTACCTCCCGCGGGGAGCCGGTGGGCGCCCTGTACGGGTTCCTCCGCACCCTGCTCAAGGTGCTGCGCGACTACCCGTCCCGGTACGTGGCTGTGGCCCTCGACGCCGGCGGGGTCACGGTGCGCCACGAGGAGTACCTCGCCTACAAGGCGACCCGGAAGCCGACTCCAGAGCCCCTTGCGGCGCAGATCCCCCGCGTCCCCGAGCTCCTCGCGGCGCTCGGGATCCCGTGCCTCGTCGTCCCCGGCTACGAGGCGGACGACGTGATGGCCACCCTATCCTGGGGGGCGGAGCGGGTGGGGATTCCCGTTCTCCACCTCACTGGTGATAAGGACATGGCTCAGCTTGTCTCCGACCGGGTGAAGCTCCTTCGCCCCGGCCGCGGGCCTGCGGACCGGGTGACCGTCCTCGACCGAGAGGGGGTCCTCGCGAAGTTCGGCGTCCCCCCGGAGCGGGTCGGGGACCTCCTCGCCCTCGAGGGCGACGCCTCGGACAACGTGCCGGGGGTGAGGGGGATTGGGGAGAAGACAGCCCGCGTGCTCCTCCAGGAGCACGGCTCCCTCGACGCCGTCCTCGCTTCCGTGGACAAGATCCGCAACAAGCGGGTCGCAAACGCCCTTTCCGCCCACCGGGAGGACGCGCTCCTGTCGCGGGAGCTCGTGGCCCTGCGCGAGGTTCCGCTCTCGCTCTCCGTCAACGACTGCGCGCCCCGGCCGCTCGACCCGGAGAAGCTGCGCTTGACCCTCGGCGCCCTCGAGTTCCGGACGATCCTGTCCGAGCTCGCGCTTGACCGGCCCGCGGCACCGGAAGGGACGTGCGAGGTTGTCACGCGCGAGGACGCGTTCACCTCACTACTCGAGACCCTGCGCCGGGCGGAGGAGTTCGCGCTCGACTTGGAGACGACGGGCACGGATCCCCTCTCCGCGGAGATCGTCGGGATCGCCCTCGCCGTGGAGCCTGATCGAGCGTGGTACGTCCCCGTCGGGCACCGCTACCCCGGTGCCCCGGCTCAGCTCCCGGTGCGCCGCGTCCTGGAGGGACTCCGGCCGCTCCTCGAGGGAGATGTGCCGCGGATCCTCGGCCAGAACCTGAAGTACGACCTCCAGGTCCTCGCCGGCCACGGGATCGAGGCGGGCGGGGTTGCGTTCGACGCGATGATCGCTCACTGGCTCCTCTATCCTGACGCCCCGGCCCACGGGTTGGACGTGATCGCCCGCTCCGAGCTCGGGGTCCGTGTTCAGACCTACAGGGAGCTCCTCGCCTTCGGCGGGGAGGAGGGGATCGCCGAGGTGCCGGTGGACCGCGCTGCCCGCTACGCGGGCGAGGACGCAGCCGTGGTGTGCCGGCTCCGGCCAGGCCTCACCGCCAAGCTCGAGGAGGCAGGGCTCGCGAAGCTGTTCGCTGAGGTGGAGATCCCGCTCGTTGAGGTCCTGCGGGCGATGGAGCGGCGGGGGGTCCTCCTCGACGTGGACGCCCTCCGCGAGCAGGGCAAAGAGCTTGAGATCCTCCTTGGCCAGCTGCGGGAGGAGCTGTTCGCCCTGGCGGGCGGGCCGTTCAACCCCAACTCCACCCCCCAGGTGCGGGAGATCCTCTATGAGAAGCTCAAGCTCCCCGTCCGCGGCCGGCGGAAGACCGGGCCGGCGACCGACGCGTTCGTCCTCCGCGAGCTCGCCGGGTACCACGAGTTTCCGGGGAAGCTCGCCGCGTACCGGGAGCTCGAGAAGCTCCGGAACACGTACATCGAGAAGCTCCCCTCCTACGTCCACCCCTGCACGGGGCGGGTCCACACGTCGTGGAACCAGACCGGGACCGCCACCGGACGCCTGTCGTCCTCCGACCCGAACCTCCAGAACATCCCCGCGGCCCACGAGGCCGGGGTGGACATTCGCCGGGCGTTCGTCGCCCCTCGCGGGCGGGTTCTCCTCGGCGCCGATTACTCCCAGATCGAGCTTCGGGTGCTCGCCCACATGTCAGGGGACGAGAACCTGAGCGCGGCGTTCGGGCGGGGGGAGGACCTTCACCGGCGGACGGCGGCGACCCTGTTCGACGTCCCGCCGGAGCGGGTGGACGGCCGGATGCGGACGATCGCCAAGCGGGTGAACTTCGGGATCCTGTACGGGATCAGCCCGTACGGGCTGGCGCGCGACCTCGGGATTCCCCAGGCCGAGGCCAAGGCCCACATCGACCGGTTCTTCGCGGCCTACCCCAAGGTCGGCCCGTTCCTGGAGGGGCTCGTGGCCGAGGCGCGGAGGACGGGCTACGCGCGGACCCTGCTCGGGCGGAGGCGGCCGGTCAACCTCGGGGTGGAGCGGCTACCGCTTGTCGGGGCGGGGGGGTACGAAGAGCGAAACGCGATCAACACCCCGATCCAGGGCTCGGCGGCCGACCTCATCAAGCTCGCCATGCTCCGGCTCCATGCGGCGTGGCGGGACGGGGACCTCCCCGCGGAGATGATCCTCCAGATCCACGACGAGCTCGTGTTCGAGTGCGACGAAGAGGACGCCGACCGCGCCGCGCAAACGGTCAAGGGGATCATGGAACGGGTTGCCGACCTCCGCGTCCCCCTCGCCGTCGACGTTACCGTTGGCCGCACTTGGAGCGAGATCTAAGCGCTCCTCTCTCCTCCCTGGAGGGCTAAGCATTACCCACAACTCGTGATTGGCCGTTGGGGACGGGAGTCTGCTAAGGTGAGTTCATGGAACATTGGACTGATCAGGAGCTTGCGACTATCGATCTTGGGGACAGGCGTCTAGACGAGCGTGCGGTGCAGGTGGTGCAGGTACTGGCAGAGCGACCGGAGACAAGCATCCCCCAGGCGTTCTCCGGGTGGGCCGAGGTCAAGGCGGTGTACCGCTTCCTGTCGAGCCCACGGGTGTCAGCGGGATCCCTTCGGGATGCCCATCACGAGAGCACAGCATCCGTACCGGGGTCATCCGTACCGAGGTCACGCCGTACCGGGGTCACACGCCGTACCGGGGTCAGACCTTCATTCTTAGGATAGCTGAATAGGTGAACGGGCGTAGTTGCGTCTTTCCCCATCCAATGGGACTCGACACCCGAGTCTGCGCGGGCCTAACTGCCGCGAGACGTGATCTCACCGCGGTGGAGCGTGGATGAGACGGTGAGGTCGGGGTCGAGGAGGACGAGGTCGGCCCTGGCGCCGACGGTGAGGGTTCCGAGTTGGCTGTCCAATCCCAGGACCCGGGCGGGGTTGGCGGTGACGAGGGTCAGGGCGTCCTCGAGCGAGAGGTGTGCCAACTGGAGGGCATTCTGCATCGCCTGGTCCAGCGTTAGGGTTGAGCCAGCGAGGGTTTCGTCGGAGAGGCGCACCTCCCCCCGCTGCAGGTGGACATCGCGGTCCCCCAGGCGGTAGCTCCCATCCGGCATCCCCGCGGGAGCGGTGGCGTCGGAGACGAGAGACAGTCGGCCGAGCTCCCCCCGCCCGCGAAGGAACTCGACCACGAGGCGGACGAACGCGGGGTGGACGTGGACCCCATCACAGACCAATTCGAGCGAGGCACCCGAGAGGAGTGCCGCTCCCACGCCCCCCGGGTTCCGGTGGTGGAGGCCGGTCATCGCATTCCCGAGGTGGGTTACGTGATGCGCTCCACGGTGGAAGGCCGCGGTGGCCTGGTCGAACGTTGCCGCGGTGTGGCCGAGTGCAGGGACAGCCCCGATTGCCCCGATTTCGGCGACGAGGTCGAGCGCGCCGGGGAGCTCGGGGGCGAGCGTGACGAGCTTGATCGCGCCCTCGAACCCGGCGACGAGCTTCCGAAACGCATCGCGGCTCGGCGGAAGGAACCAGGTGGGGTCGAGGGCCCCCGCCTTCTCGGGGTTCAGGAACGGGCCTTCGAGGTGGATCCCGAGGACTC
The DNA here is from genome assembly GCA_937921255.1 of Candidatus Bipolaricaulota bacterium. GTDB lineage: Bacteria > Bipolaricaulota > Bipolaricaulia > Bipolaricaulales > Bipolaricaulaceae > Bipolaricaulis. The sequence continues at coordinate 14,265 of CAKZSO010000009.1, read as the reverse complement.
CCGGAACGCCCACCGCGGCGGCCATCGCCCGTCGCATCCGGTCGCGGGGGCCGGGGACGATCGTGGCGAGGAGGCCGGTTGTCCCGTGCTGAGCATGGAACGCGGCGATCGCCCGCGCCGCGTCCGGGTCACCCGCGGAGAAGTCGGCCCCTGCCCCGCCGTGGACGTGGAGGTCGAGGAACCCGGGGGCAAGATAGCGCCCGTCGGTATCGAGCTCGGGGACGCGGCCCGGGCTCTTCACCTCGCCGAGGGCAGCGATCCGCCCATCCCGGACGAAGCAGTTGCCCACGCGCACGCCGGTCGGGGTCACCAGCCGCGCGTTGCGGATGAGAAGGTTTGCGGTGCTCTCCATGGTTGCGAGGGCATTCTACGCCCCCGGTTATCCGGAGTCCGTTGTCCGTTACCCGTTGTCCGTCAACCGTGGGCCGTGATTCTGTAGGGGCGGACCTCGTGTCCGCCCATCGTTCTGTCGCCGGCGGCGGGGAGCGGCTATCCTTGGCCGTCGTGGGCGCGACGCGCAAGCTGTGGTCGGGGAACGTCGCCGTGGCCGAGGGGGCCCTCGCCGCGGGGGTCGATTTCTACGCCGGGTACCCGATCACCCCGTCCTCGGCGATTATGGAGCACCTCGCCCGCGAGCTTCCCAAGCGCGGGGGCACGTTCCTCCAGGCCGAAGACGAGATCGCCAGCGTGTTCATGCTCATCGGCGCCTCGTGGGCCGGCGGCCGGGCCCTCACCGCGACGAGCGGCCCGGGGTTTTCCCTCATGCAGGAGGGCTTGGGGATCGCGATCATGACCGAGACCCCGCTCGTCGTGGTCGACGTGATGCGGCTCGGGCCGGGGACGGGCCAGGCGTCGAAGGCGGGCCAGGGGGATCTCATGCAGGCCCGCTGGGGTCGGCACGGAGACCAACACCTCGTCGTGTACGCACCGACCTCGGCCCAGGACTGCTTCGACCTCGCCGTGCGGGCGGTGAACACAGCGGAGAGGCTCCGGGTCCCGGTGGTTCTCCTCTCGGATGAGCTTGTCGCCCACACCTGGGAGGACGTGGCCGTGCCCGAGGAGGTTCACCGGGCGGAGCGTCCGCGGTTCGCGGGGGAAGGCCTACCGTTCCACTCGGACGACCCGCGGATTGCCCCGCCGATGCCCGGCCTCGGCGAGGGCCACGGGGTCCTGATGACGGGGTCCACCCACGACGGCCGCGGGGTCCGGTTCACCGCGGACCCCTTCGTCCATCGGACGCTCGCCACCCGCCTTGTGGACAAAGTCCGGCTGAACGCTGACGCGCTCGCCGTGGGCGAGGAGCACGGGCTGGCGGACGCCGAGGTGGGGGTGGTCGCCTACGGGTCGATGGCCCGGTCCGCGGTTGCGGCGCGGGAGCTCCTCCGGCCGCAAGGGGTGCGGCTGGGGGTGGTCGTTCCGAAGACCCTGTGGCCGCTTCCCGAGGAGCCGATCCGCCGGCTCGCGGAGCGGGCCCGGGCGATCGTCGTCCCCGAGCTCGCCCTCGGGCAGCTCGTCCTCGACGTGGAGAGGATTGCGGCGGGTCGGTGTCCCGTCTACGGGGTGGGCAAGATCGGGGGTGGGCTCCCGCTTTTCCCGTCCGAGATCGCGGCCCGGGTTCGGGAGGTCGTGCGGTGAACCACCCCCTGCACCGCTACCTGCGGGAGGAGGTCCTGCCGGGCCCGTTCTGCCCGGGGTGTGGGAACGGCCTGGTGCTTGGGGCGCTCGTTCGCGCGATCGCCCGCGCCGGGCACGCCGACCTTCGGGAGTTCGTGTTCGTGAGCGGGATTGGTTGCGCGGCGTGGATCCCAAGCCCCCACCTCAAGGCGGACAGCCTCCACGTCGCCCACGGCCGGGCGGTCCCGACCGCAATCGGGGTCAAGTTGCGGCGTCCCGACCTAAACGTGATCGTCGTTGGCGGGGATGGGGACATCGCCGGAATCGGGGGGAACCACCTCGTCCACGCCGCACGCCGCAACGCAGATATCGTCGTCCTGATGGTCAACAACCTCGTCTACGGGATGACGGGAGGCCAGGTCGGACCGGCCACGCCGCACGGTCTCCCCACCTCGACTACGCCATACGGAAACCCGGAACAACCGATGGACACCGCCGCGGTGGTCGCCGCGGCGGGGGCGAACTACGCCGCGCGGTGGACGGTCGCCCACCCGCGTCGGCTCGAGGAGGCGATCTACACGGCGCTTGGGCGCACGGGGTTCCGGTTCGTGGAGGCCCTGTCGCAGTGCCCGGCGAGGGTCGGGGGGCGGCTCAAGGTGGAGCCGGCTGCCTTTCTGAACTGGCTCAAGTTGAGGAGCGTCCCCCTGGGAGAGGCGGGGGAGGACGCTGTTGGCGAGCGATTCACGGTCGGCGAGTACACGGCTCGGGACCGGCCCGGGCTTGGGGAGACCCTGGCTGGGCTCCGCCCGAAGGGGGGACGGGATGAGTAAGGGTGAACAGGGCCTTCTCATCTCGGGGGTCGGGGGGCAGGGGATCGTGTTCGCCGGCCGGCTCCTGGCCCGGGCGTGGTTTTCCCAGGGGAAGCACGTTGCGCTCCGCCACGCCTACGGGGCGGAGGTGATGGGGACTGCGGTCCACTCCGAGCTCGTGGTCTCGGAATCGCCGATCCTGTGCCCGTACCTCGAGACGGCCGACGTGGCCGTTGTCTTGCACCGGGCGGCGGTGGACGAGGTCCTCCCCCGGCTCGCGGGGGGGGCGCTCCTCGTTCTCGACGCGGAGGTCGGCCCCGTTAGCGTCCCGGACGGGGTGCAGGTCGAGGTGCGGCCGTTCCTGTCCTGGGTTGAGGAGGCCCAGCCGGGGGACGCGGGGCGGGCGAGCCCGCTTCTCGCCCTGGGGTTCCTCTCCCGACGGGGCGTGGTGGACCTCGACCCCCTGCTGGCGGCAATCGGGGTGGACGCCGGGTTCGCCGACAACCGGGAGCTCATTTTCCGCGGGCACTCCCTGGGGTAGCCCCCAGGCTAGGGCCTTCTCGTTCGGCTCGTGGTAGGATCGTCCCATGGATCCGGTCACGCTTTTCTACCGGTTCGGGCTCGCCCTCGTGATTGGGGGCCTGGTGGGCTTGCAGCGGGAGCACGCCGAGGGCGGGAAAGGGGAGCTGTTTGCCGGGGTGCGCACGTTCGCCCTGTTCTCGCTTGTGGGCGCGGCCGGGGCGCTCTTGGCTGAGGTTCTCGCCCATCCCGGGGCGTACCTGGTCGTCCTCGCGGTGGTGGGCCTCCTGATTGTGGTCTCGCACGGGATCAGCTCGTGGCGGGGTGCGGTCGGCCTGACCACGGAGATGGCGGCTCTCGTCACGTTCCTCGTCGGCGCGTTCTGCTACTGGGGGATGCTTGAGCTTGCCGCCGCGCTGGGGGTGACGGTGACAGTGCTTCTCTCGTTCAAGGGCGAGGTGCGTCGGTTCGCCCAAAAGCTCACCCAGGCGGACGTTCTGGCTGCCCTCAAGCTTGCGGTGATCACGGCAATCGTGCTCCCGCTTCTCCCCAACCGTACGTTCGGCGTCCCGCCGTGGGACGCGTTCAACCCTTACCGGGTTTGGCTGATGGTCGTCCTCGTCTCCGGGGTCGGATTCGCCGGCTACGTCCTCATGAAGCGGCTCGGCCCGGGGAAGGGGATCGGCCTCACCGGCCTGGTCGGTGGGCTCGTGTCGAGCACTGCGGTCACGCTCTCGTTCGCCCAACGCGCGCGGCGCGAGGCCGGCCTCGCTCCGGCCCTCGCCCTCGGGATCGTTGCCGCCTGGACGGTGATGTTCGGCCGGGTCCTGGTTGTGGTGTCCGTGGTCAACGTTGCCCTCCTCGCGCGGATTGCCTTCCCGGTGATCGCCTCTGGGCTCGTTGGTCTCCTGTCCTCGCTCGTCCTCCTTCGCGCGGCGCGCCGCGGGGAGGCCGCAGCGCTCGAGGTGGAGGCCCCGTTCGAGCTGGGGCCGGCGGTGAGGTTCGGGCTCCTCTACGCTGGAATCCTCGTTGCTGCGCGGGCCGCGCACCTCTACTTGGGGAACCTGGGGGTGTACCTGTCGAGCGTCGTGGCGTCTGTTGCCGACGTGGACGCGATCACGCTCACCATGGCCGATCTCGGGCGCCCGGGCGGGGGAGTGGATCCGGCGACCGCGGCGCGGGCGATCGTGATTGCAGCGATGGCGAACACCCTCGTGAAGGGGGGGATGGTGGTCGTCCTCGGCGGGCGGTCGCTCCGGCGGGCGATCGCCCCGGTCCTCGCGGCAATGCTTGTGGTGGGGGTGGGCCTCGCGTTCGCCCTCTGACGCACCGCGCAGGATCGGTCGCTATAATGGCGCAACCTTACCAGGAGGTGTGCGATGGAAAAGTGGGAGTGCACCGTGTGTGGATGGATCTACGATCCGGCGAAGGGGGACCCGAGCCAAGGGATCTCCCCGCGCACGGCGTTTGAGGATCTCCCCGAAGACTGGTTGTGCCCGGAGTGCGGAGCCCCGAAGGACATGTTCGAGATCGTCGGTTAGATGTACCTCATCTTGGGGGGGGGGCTCGCTGGGGTCACGGCTGCCCGGACGCTGCGGTCGCTTGAGGCGGTGGGGGAGATCGTGGTCCTCGAGGCGGAGACTTCCCCCTACTACCTGCGGCCAGGCCTGATCGAAGTCCTCGCCGGGAGGAGGACCTTGGCCGAGATCACCCCGTTTCCCCGCGTGTGGTTTGAGCACCGGAGGATCACCTACCGCTCGGGGGCCACGGCGGTCGCGCTGCGCCCGGAGCGGCATGAGGTCGAGCTTGCGTCCGGGGAGACCCTCGCCTACGACCGGGTGCTCCTTGCCTGTGGGGCCGAGGCAGCGCGGCTTGAGCTCCCCGGGGCCGACCTCGAGGGGGTGTTCACCCTCCGCTCGGCGGCGGACGTCGAGCGGATCCGCACCCGGGCTGGGGAGGTGTCCGGATCCGCTGTGGTCGGGGGAGGGTGGTTGGGGATCGAGGTCGCTCGGGCGCTCCGCGACCACGGCCTCTCGGTCGCCCTCCTCGAGCGTGGGCCGTGGATCCTCTGTCGCCAGCTCGACCAGGGTGGAGCGGCGATCCTCGCGGGGGTCCTCGCCTCCCAGGGGATCGAGGTTCAGGTGGGCGTGGCCCCCGCGGCGATCCGTGGGAAGCGCGAGGCAGAGGAGGTCGTGCTTGCAGACGGTAACCGCATAGCCGCGGGCCTGGTCGTGGTCGCGGCGGGGATCCGTTCACGGGTTGGGCTGGCGCAGGCCGCGGGCCTGACCACGAAGCAAGGGGTGGTGGTGGACGATCACCTCGCCACCTCCGCCCCCGACGTGTTCGCGGCCGGGGACGTCGCGGAGTGGGCGGGGAGGGTGTACGGGATTGTCGCGGCGGCGCGGGAGCAGGGTGAGGCTGCGGCGCGGAACATGCTCGCTCCGGGGAGCGTCCGCTACCCTGGGACCACGCCGTCGAACAAGCTCAAGGTGGCAGGGTTGGACCTGGTGTGCGTTGGGGACACCCAGCCCCAGGGCGGGCCGCGGCGGGAGCTGAGGCACGCCGACCCAGCGGGCGGGCGGTACGTGAAGTTCGTCCTTGGGACGGAGGGCGAGCTCCACGGGGCAATTCTCCTCGGAACCCCCGAGCTTACCGATCCGGTGGAGGAACTGGCTCGGGCGGGTGTCCCCGCCGAGGACGACCTCCACCGGCTCCTCTCCTCCGTGGCCTGAGCTCGCGCCAACCGTGAACGGCGGGCGCGCCTCGCGGCCGGCGTCTCCACAACTCTGCCACATCGGTGGACGGGAGGCTCCACAGATCGAGGGCAATCTTGCATCCGCATCAGGCGAAAGGAGGGACATGCGATGATCAGACGAACGAAGGTTATTGTGCTTACAGTCCTCGCTCTCGTGGCCGCGACGGCCGTGGCGGTTGTGGTGTGGGGTCAGACCGAGGGTGCGACTGCCGCTGGAAAGCGGGATGGCCTGCTTTCCAAGGTGGCGGCGAACCTCGGCGTAAGCGTGGAAGAGCTCGTCGGCGCGTTCTTGGATGCCCGTCTGGAGATGATCGACGAGGCGGTGGCCGCGGGGCGGATCACCGAGGAACAGGCCCAGGCGATGAAGGCTCGGATCGAGGCCCGTCAGGCCCTGCGAGAGGTGCTCGACCAGGCGGTCAAGGAGGGGAAGATCACCCCCAACCAGCTCACCCTCCTCCGGGGGCGAGCAGGGATCCTCGACCGGGGCGGCGGGGACCCCCGAGGCTGTGGGCCCCGCGGGCGGATGCCGATCGGGCGGATGATGCGGGATCGGAAAGCCCCCTAGGGACTGGTTGTCCGCAAGGTGAAGCCGCGGTGGGAGCCTTGAGCCCCACCGCGTTCGCCTGGGGGGCATCAGTCGGTCTACGCAAGCCCGAGCGCTGAGAGGTAGACCTCGCCGTACTCCCGCATCATCCGTCGTGCCGAGAAGCGGGGGGCGACGGTCTTGATCGCCTGTTTCATCACCCGCACGAACCCGTGGGGGATCTCGTCGGGGCCGCGATCGTAGAACAGGGGAACGACCGCCTCCTCGAGGATCCGGTACAGGGCCGCGGCATCGGCCGCGGTGCGGTCGCCGGCGATCTCCTCTCCCCCGAACGCCCACCCGTTGTCCCCGGTGTACCCCTCCGGCCACCACCCATCGAGGACCGACAGGACGGGTACGCCGTTGACGGACGCCTTCATCCCGCTCGTCCCGCTCGCCTCGAGGGGGGGGAGGGGGGTGTTGAGCCACACGTCGACCCCGGCCACGAGGTACTTCGCCAGGTGCTGGTCGTACTCCTCCACAAACGCGATCCGCCCGGCGAACCGGGGATCGAGGGCCAGCCGGTACACCTCCTGGATAAGGCGCTTTCCGTCGTGATCGGCGGGGTGGGCCTTCCCGGCGAATACGATCTGGACCGGCCGCAGGGGGTCGGTGAGCAACCGGCGGAGCCGCTCCGGATCGTGCATGAGAAGCGTCGGCCGCTTGTAGGCGGTAAACCGGCGGGCAAACCCGAGGGTGAGGATCCGGGGGTCGAGGAACGGGCCAGCGGTGATGATCCGCGCCGCGCTCGCGGTCCCCTCCCCCCACCGCCGCCGGGCCCGGCTGTCGACCTCGGCGGCGAGGGCCGCCTTGCGCTCCTCGTGGACCCGCCACAGCTCTTCATCTGGGATTCGGTCCACCCGGGCCCACACCTCCGGGTCGTCCGGTCGCTCCCGCCACTCCGGGCCGAGGTACCGATCGAACAGTTTCTGGATCCGGAGCGGCTCGATCCACGTCCGGAGGTGGATCCCGTTCGTGATCCCGCGGATCGGGACGGGGTGGTCGTCGAACCGCACTCCGGACCAGATCCCGCGGGCGACCTCGGCGTGGCGGGCGCTGACGGCGTTCGTGGTCTGACTGACGCGGATCGCAAACGCGGTCATGTTGAACCCCGCCCCTGGGTTGGCGGGGTCGAGCCCGAGCGCGAGGAACGCGTCGCGGGGAAGCCCCGCCCGGTCGAGGTAGGGGAGGAGGTACCGCTCGATCAACGGGTACGGGAACACGTCGGTCCCCGCGTGGAGAGGGGTGTGGGTGGTGAAGAGGGTGCTCTTCCGCACGGCTGCGAGGGCGTCCGCCCACGAGGCGCCTCGGGAGACGGAGCTCCCCAGGCGCTCCAGGGCCGCGAACGCGGGGTGGCCCTCGTTCAGGTGCACGGCGCCGGGGTCGATCCCCAAGCTGCGCAGCGCCACCATTCCCCCTAACCCAAGCACGATCTCCTGGCGCAGCCGCCCCTCGAGGTCGCCCGTGTACAGGTGCTGGGAGATCGCACGGTCCCACGGCTGGTTCTGCTCGAGGTCCGTGGTGAGGAGGTACAGGGGCACCCGACCGACCTGGGCCTGCCACACCCCGACGTGGACGGGGGGATCGAACGCCGGTACCACCACGACCAGCGGGCGGCCGGCGGCGTCCCGCGCGGGGCGGATCGGGTAGCTTGAGGCGTCAAGGGGCTCGTGGGTTTCCTCCTGCCACCCGTCGGCGTTGATCCTCTGCCGCACGTAGCCGTGGGAGTAGATGAGCCCGACCCCCACCAGGGGGAGGCGGAGGTCGCTTGCCTCCTTGAGCGTGTCCCCGGCGAGGATCCCCAGGCCACCGGCGTACACGGGGAGGGAGACGTGCACCCCGAACTCCGCCGAGAAGTACGCCACCGGGCCGGGAATGGGCCCGGGGTGGGATGGAAACGCAAGGGAACTGGGCTCGGTCTCCTCCTTGAACCGCGCCATCACCTCGTCGTACCGGCCAAGGAACGCCGGGTCCTGGGCCGCGCGGGCGAGGGTCCGGGGTTCGACCATGCGGAGCATCAGGACAGGGTTGTGCCCGCTTTCGCGGTACGCCTGGAGGTCGAGGGCCCGAAGGAGCTCCCGCGCCTCGGGGCTCCAGCTCCACCACAGGTTGTACGCGAGTTCGGTCAGGCCACCGATCCGGTCGGGCAGGGCTGGGGGACGAGGAGTGTCCATTTGGGAAACGATTGTAGCGAGGCGGGGGTCCTCGCCCCAGGGGGCGAGTTGCCGATCCCTGACCTGAACCCTATCATGGTTCCCGCGAGGAGGCCACGATGGGCGAGCGTGGGGTGCGAAACCAAGACGGTACGCCGACCCTCCTCACCGAGGAGGACCTGTGGCTTTTTGCCGAGGGGGCCCACCGCCGCCTCTACGAGGTGTTGGGGGCTCACCTGGTCACCGTGGGCGGGAAGGCGGGCACCTTGTTCTCGGTGTGGGCGCCCGAGGCCGAGGCGGTGTCCGTGGTCGGGGACTTCAACGGTTGGCACGGGGATCGGAACCCGATGCGGCCGCACCGGGAGTCCGGGATCTGGGAGTGCTTCGTCCCCGGCGTGGGGCGGGGCGCCCTGTACAAGTACCACCTCGTCTCACGCCACGGCCCGCGGGTTCTCAAGGCGGATCCGTTCGCCTTCTACTGCGAGGTTCCGCCGCGCTCGGCGTCGGTCGTGTGGGACCTTTCCTACCGGTGGGGGGACGCCCCTTGGCTTCGCGAGCGCGGCCGACGGCATGCCCTTGACGCCCCGATCGCGATCTACGAGGTCCACCTCGGCTCCTGGCGGAGGATGGACGACGGGCGGTACCTCCCCTACCGCGAGCTGGCTCCTCTCCTCGCCGCGTACGTGAAGGAGATGGGGTTCACCCACGTCGAGTTCCTCCCAGTGATGGAGCACCCGTACTACGGCTCGTGGGGGTACCAGACCACGGGCTACTTCGCCCCCACCTCCCGCTACGGGACGCCCCAGGAGTTCATGGCGTTGGTGGACCACCTGCACCAACGTGGGATCGGGGTGATCCTGGACTGGGTCCCGTCCCACTTTGCCACCGACGGCCACGGGCTCGGGCAGTTCGACGGGTCCCACCTCTACGAGCACGCCGACCCCCGCCGGGGGATCCACCCCGACTGGGGGAGCTACACGTTCAACTACAGCCGGCACGAGGTGCGGAGCTTCCTCCTCTCGAGCGCTCTGTTCTGGCTCGAGGTCTACCACGCGGATGGGCTGCGGCTCGATGCGGTGGCATCCATGCTCTACCTCGACTACTCCCGCAAGGCCGGGGAGTGGATCCCAAACGAACGGGGAGGGCGGGAGGACCTCGCAGCGATCGCGTTCCTGCGCCAGCTCAACGAGGCGGTGTACGGGGAGCACCCCGACGTGCAGACCTACGCCGAGGAGTCGACCGCGTGGCCGATGGTGTCGCGACCGACCTCGATGGGGGGGCTCGGGTTCGGCCTGAAGTGGGACATGGGGTGGATGCACGACACGCTCCTCTACATGTCCAAGGACCCGATCCACCGCAAGCACCACCACGACCGGCTCACGTTCCGGATGCTCTACGCTTCCCACGAGAACTTCGTCCTACCCCTTTCCCACGACGAGGTCGTCCACGGGAAGGGATCGCTCGTCGGGAAGATGCCGGGGGACGACTGGCAGAAGTTCGCCAACCTCCGGCTCCTCCTCGGCTACATGTACGGGAGCGCGGGGAAGAAGCTCCTCTTCATGGGCGGAGAGCTTGGCCCGTGGGGGGAGTGGGACCACGAGCGGACGCTCGAGTGGTCGCTCCTCGAGTACGGTCCCCACCGAGGCCTTCAGCGTTGGGTGGCGGACCTGAATCGCCTCTACCGAAGCGAGCCCGCCTTGCACGCCCGGGACTGCGGAGACATCGGGTTCCAATGGGTGGAACCGAACGACGCCGCGTCGAGCGTGGTCGCGTTTCTGCGCTGGGGACGGGGCGAGCGAGAGGTGGTCCTCGTGGTGGGGAACTTCACCCCGGTGGTGCGCTTGGGGTACCGGGTCGGGGTGCCGTACCCCGGTCGGTGGGGCGAGCTCTTGAACAGCGATGCGACCGACTACAGCGGGAGCGGCCAGGGGAACCTCGGCGGGGTGGAGGCTGAACCCATTCCCGGTCAAGGGTTCGCCCAGTCGCTCTCCTTGACCCTGCCCCCGCTGGGGATCCTCTTCCTCAAGCCGGCTTAGAGGTTGATCTCGACCTTTGCTCCCTCCCGGGCTTGGCGGAGCCAGGCGAGCCAGTGCGCCTCCTCCTTGTCACGGCGAAGGAAGGCGGCGATCCTCTCCCAGACCTTGCTCAGGGGAAGGGGGTTTCCGTCGTCATCGACGAACCGGAGGGGATCCTCGTCGTAGTAGGCTTGGATCTCCTCGTCGCTGACCGCGATCTCCGCGAGGAGCGCCCCTTTGAGGGCCGCGAGGAGGAGGTTCTCCCGATGCCCGCGGGCAATGTCCTCGCGGTACTGGGCAAGGCTGTACCCCTGGGTGAGAAGCTGGGCAGCGAACGCGTCCTCGGTCAGGTTGTAGTGGGCGCAGACCTGGGCAAGCGTGGCGTCGGTGCGTCGGGCGACCTCGTCTTCGTCGGCGGCCAGGCCACGCCGGGCTGCCTCCTGGAGCTGGATCCGCCGGAGGATGAGCTTCTCCAGGACGTCTCGCTCGTAGCGGGCGACGAGCGCTTTCCCTTCCTCGGTGAGGAGGATGGTCTGGGCGAACGCGGGGAACTGCTGGGCGAGAACGAACACGATCTCCGCGAGGCCGCTCGCCCGGTCGAGGTCCTCCCGGGAGATCGGCTCGCCGTTGACGACCGCGACCGGGTCGCGGGCCAGGGCCACTCCGCCCAGGACGAGGGCAAGGGCGAGGACGAGGCGAATCACGACGGGGTCTCCTTGTCCTCGGGGACGAGCCCGATTCGCCGCACCGCCCCGCGGAGGTTCTTGGCCAGGCGCTTGTACTGCTCCTCGATCTCTGGGGTCACCGACCGCGGGGTCTTCTCGAGGGCCGCCTCGAAGTGGGGCATCGTGACCTTGGTGGAGGTGAGGGACTCGCGCAGGGCGATCCGGCCCGCCTTGCGGCACACCTCGGCGATGTCGGCCCCCGTGTACCCCGCGGTGCGGGCGGCGAGCACCTCGAGGTCCACGTCGGGGGACAGGGGCATCCCCCGGGTGTGGACGCCGAAAATCGCCCGCCGTGCCCCTAAGTCGGGGATCGGGACGTAGATGAGCTCGTCGAACCGCCCCGGCCGGAGGAGAGCCGGATCCACGAGGTCGGGCCGGTTCGTGGCCCCGATGACGACCACCCGCCGCAGCTCCTCGAGCCCGTCCATCTCGGCGAGCATCTGGTTCACGATCCGCTCCGTGGCGTGGGGCTCTCCCACTGCCGACCCCCTTCGGGGGACGAGGGCGTCGAGCTCATCGAGGAACACCACGGCGGGGGCCACCTGCCGTGCCCGGCGGAACACCTCGGCGATCCGCTGCTCGCTCTCCCCGTACCACTTGGAGAGGAGCTCGGACCCCTTGGCGGTGATGAAGTTGGCCTGAGATTCACTCGCCACCGCCTTGGCGAGCGTGGTCTTCCCCGTCCCGGGGGGCCCGTAGAGGAGGATCCCCTTCGGGGGCGTGACCCCGAGCCGCTGGAACGCCTCCGGCGTCGTCAGGGGGAGCTCCACCGCCTCGCGGAGGAGCTGCTGGACCTCCTCCAGCCCCCCGATGTCCGCCCAGGTCACGGTCGGGACCTCGACCATCACTTCGCGCATCGCCGAGGGGCGAACCTCCTTCATTGCCCGGTCGAAGTCCGCCCACCGCACGACGAGCTCCTCGATCACCTCGGGGGGGATCCCTTCTTCGTCGAGGTTGATCTTGGGCAGGAGCTTCCGGAGGACGTTCATCGCCGCCTCGCGGGCCAGCGCGGCGATGTCCGAGCCCACGAACCCGTGGGTGAGTCCCGCCAGCTTGTCGAGGTCCACATCGGGAGCCAGGGGCATCCCCCGGGTATGGACCATCAGGATCTCTTTCCGCCCGTCGCGGTCGGGAACGCGGACCTCGATCTCCCGGTCGAACCGCCCCGGCCGGCGCAGGGCAGGGTCGATCGCCTCGACCCGGTTCGTGGCCCCGATCACGATCACGTTCCGCCGCTGCTTGAGGCCATCCATGAGGGTGAGGAGCTGGGCCACGACCCGTCGCTCGACCTCGCCCGTGACCTCCGCCCGGCGGGGGGCAATCGAATCGAGCTCGTCGATGAAGATGATCGCCGGGGCGTTCTTCTCCGCCTGCTCGAAGATCTCCCGCAGCCGGCCCTCCGACTCCCCGTAGAAGCGGGACATGATCTCCGGTCCGGACAGAGCGATGAAGTGGGCGTCGGTCTCCGTGGCCACCGCTTTGGCGAGGAGCGTCTTCCCCGTCCCCGGCGGGCCGTGGAGGAGCACCCCGCGCGGGGGCTCGATCCCCAGTCGGTCGAACAGCTCGGGTTTCTTCAAGGGGAGCTCGACCATCTCGCGGATCTTGTGGATCACGTCCTTGAGGCCGCCGATGTCCTCGTAGGCGACCTCGGGAACCTCCCGCCCCCGCTCGGCAACCTCGACGTGTTCGGGGAGGAGTTCGATCCCCGTCTCGGCGGTGATCCGCACGAGGCCGCCGGGCTGGGTGCTCACCACCTTGAGGTGGATCTCCCCGAGGCCGAACCCTGGGGCAATCCCAGGCGCCATCTGGGTGAACTCGCGGAAGATGCGCTCGAACAGGAGGTTGTCCCCGAACGGGCTCCCCTCGGCCCGGGCCGCGGTGGAGACGACGTCCCCTGTCCGCACGACCCGCCCAGCGAGGATCGCCCGCAGGCTGTCCGGGGGGGCGACGAGGTGGAGCCCCTTTCGCGCCGGGGCGAGGGTGACGTGGGTTGCGGGCTTCCACTTCGCCTTCCGCACCTGCACCGTTTCTCCCACGCCGACCCCGGCGTTGGCGCGGATCAGGCCGTCGATGCGGACGATGTCGAGCCCAGCGTCAGCCTGGTAGGCCACGGCAGCAATGGCCCCGGTCACCCGGGCCCCCTCGAGCTCGATCGGCTCGCCGGGCGACACCCCGAGCGATTCGATGTGCTCGGACGTGAGGCGGGCGATCCCCCGTCCCACGTCTGGTTGATGGGCCTCGGCCACCTTCAGTTTGAGCTCAACCTGTTCTTCTTTCGGTGCCATCGCGATCTCCCTCGCGTTGGGAGATGGTAGCGCGCGACCCCGAGGCGCGCTACACCGGGGCTATAATCGCCGCAATGCGCCTGTTCTACTGCGTGGAGCTTCCCGCGGAGGTGCGGGCAACGCTCGCCCGGGGCATCCGTCCCCTGCAGATTCGCATCCGCGGGGCGACATGGGTTGCCGAGGACAACCTCCACCTCACGCTGCGGTTCTTGGGGGACGTGGGCGAGGACTTCCTGCCCGCGCTCCGCGATCTCGGGGCGGCGGTCGCTGGAGGAATCGCGCCGTTTGATCTTCCCTTGGAACGGCTGGGGGCGTTTCCCCACCCGGGTCGGGCCCGCGTGGTGTGGGCTGGCCCGACGGCCGACAGCGCCCCGTTCGCGATCCTTGCCCAGCGGATTGAGGAGGACGTCCAGGCCCTGGGTTTTCCCCCGGAGCGGAAGCTCGCCCTTCCCCACGTGACGCTGGCCCGGCTGCGGATCCCCCAAGACCTGGCGGCCCTCGTCGAGGGGACCGCCCTGCCCGCTCTGCGCGCTCGCGTGAGCAGGATCACCTTGATGTGCTCCGAGCTCCGGCCCCACGGCCCCCTTTACACCCCGGTCGAACGCTGGCCTCTCCGAGGGAGATCCCGTGCCGTATGAAATCCTCGACCACACCGCCGACGCCGGAGTGCGGGGGATCGGGGCGACCCTCGAGGAGGCGTTCGCCGAGGCGGCCCGGGGGACGTTCGCCCTGATGGCGGACCTCGACTCCGTCCGCCCCGAGGGCGAGGTGGCCGTGGAGGCCGAGGCCGACACCCCCGAGGGGCTC
>CAKZSO010000008.1 GCA_937921255.1 Candidatus Bipolaricaulota bacterium | reverse complement strand
CGCTCACATTGCCCAGTTCCTCCGCTCGGCGGAGTGCATGGAGCCGGAAACCGTGTACCTTGTCCTCGAGGGTCATTGGGGCACCTCCCAGGTTTCGTGAGTGATCCCTGGTGAGCTTGCCGCGGTGACCCTCGCTCCTGCGACCCCCTCCCCGCACCTCCGCCTGTCAACACTACTGTGAAACCGAACAAGGCGCCCGAGCGTTTGAACACCATCCCCGACGCTCATCTGTGCCGCCTGCGCCAGGGGTTCTCGTGCCGTTGGCGCAGCCCCACCTTGCACAGAACCCCCCGGCTACAGCCTTGTGACGGCTCACGCCCTCATAGTCATCGCTCGGTGTGGAAGGACTCGAATGGGATGTTTGTCATAACCCGTTGAGCACGTCGAGGACGTCCAGCTCCACAACCTTCGCCGGGACGCCGAGGAGAGAGGCGAGGTTGGGTTGGGTGGCACCGCCGTCGCCGGAGACGAGTTCCTTCACGTAGAGGCCCCCTTGGCAGAGGACCTCGACCTCGGCCGCGGTGGGCGAGAGGAGCTCGCCCCTCGCCTCGTGGACCCGGCGGCGGCGGACGAGGTCGGCCCGGCGGTGGCGGACCCGGACCGGGGTGCGTTGTTCGACCTCGCCGACGAGCGCCGCAAGCGCCCGCGCCAACGCCTCCCCACTCACCGGCTCCCCGAGCTCGACCCGGGCCCGGTACCGCTTGTCGGCGTGCTCCTCCTTCACCTGGGCCACGAGATCCGGGTCCCCCGGCCGGAGGTCGAGGACTTCCACCTTGCCTTCGGCCGAGCGGTGGATCTCCTCGGCCACGGCCGCAAGGTCGATCGTCCGCCGCCGGGGCTCCTTCACCTCGACCACAAACGGTCTTCCCCGGCCGAGCATCCGGGCGTCAATGTCTTCCCGCCCCGCCCCGTGGAGATGGCCGCCCGTTCCGCCCGTCGCGGCGAGGAACGCCGGAAGGACGAGCTCCTCGACCGAGATCGGGTACTGCTTCCCCGTTCCTCCACACGAGGCGCAGCCCCGGCCGTGGCAGCTCCGGCACGGCCAGTGGGTTTGGGGGATCCCCCGCGCGAGCTTCCGGTACCGGCCGTAAAAGAAAACCGGGGCCACCACAAGCTCGATCCGCCCCGACTCGAGGTCCACGGTGAACTGGACATCGGGGCGGGCGAAGTCCACCGCGGCCGCGCGGCCCCACTCGGCGAGGGCCCACTCGAACGCCTTCCCCAGCGCTCGGTTCAGGTCGCGCTTGAACGGCTCTGCCCACGGGGAGGGGAACCGCTCGTCAAGGTACTCCTCCACCGCCTCCTGGCGGGGGGTGAGGCGCACGCCGAACAGGAATGTCGAGAACTCGTGATCTCCCACGAGCTGCACGGCCTTCCCTGCCCACTCCCCAGCCCGCAGGAACGTCCCTTGACAGACCCAGCATGTGGCCTCGTGCGCTGCGGCAGAGGCACCTGACGCGGCACGGAGGGCCTGTCCGCGCTCCTGATTGAGGAGACCTGAGCCCAGGCCAGCGAGCCGGCGCCCGAGGCATCGATCGCAGATTGGCCCCGCGGAAGCGAGAGCAAAGGCGAGTTCGATCGGATCCACGGCAGGGACCACGGGCTTGTCCATCACCGACAGAGGAACCCCGCGTCCACGGGGACGATCGCCCCGGTGATCCCCGACGCCTCCGGCGAGGAGAGGAACGCCACCGTGGCTGCCACCTCTTCAACGCTGGTCACCCGCCCCAACGGGAACCGCGCGAGCCATGCCCGGTGGTCGGCGTTCGTCCGGTCGAACGCGTTGTCCGCCCACGTGAGGGCGACGCCGCACACGCGAATGCCCTGGCCGCCGAACTCTGCAGCCAGCCCGCAAGTCAGGGCGATCGCCGCCCCGTTTGTGGTCGCGTAGGCAAGCTCACCCGCTCCATCCCGCAAGCCGGTGGTGGAGAGGATGTTGATCACCACGCCCCCGCCGCGGGCGAGCATCCGTGGCAGCACCCGCCGTGCGGTGAGGTAGTAGGCGAAACCCTTGTACAGAAGATGGTCGTGCCACTCCTGGTCCGTGTAGTCGAGGAACGGTTTGCACAGGGCGTAGACGGCGTTGCTGACCAGGATCGCCACCGGGCCCAAGGCGGCCTCGATCTCCTCTCCCATCCGCTCCACGTCGGCCGGGACACGGGTGTCCCCGAGGACAACCGTGCTCCGCCCCCCGAGGCGGGAGATCTCCTCTCGCACCGCCTCCGCCTCGTCTCGGGAGACGCGGCCGTGGACGGCCACCGCAGCCCCATGCCGCGCCAGCTCGACGGCCACCGCTCGGCCAATCCCGCGGGTGGAGCCCGTGATCCAGGCCACTTCTCCCGAAAACGGTGCACGATCCATCATCGTTCCCATCTCCGCCTGATTATAGAGCGTGCTGGCGATCGCTCTCCGGTCGCGCACGAGGGGGAACATCGTGTGGCCGAACAGCATATACTGGTCTGCATGCCACCTCGCTGGCTGGGGGAGGGCATCGAGGAGAACACCATGAAGATGCCTAATGCGGGACGGACGCTGGGGATCGTGACCGGTCTTCTCATCGGAGTTCTGGGGGCGATGGCGGCCGAGATGCGAGACGTGCTGGGTTGGATCCCCTACGTGCGGATGACCCCGGAGTACGACCACGTGGTCGAGGCCCTCGGGGGGCGCCCGACGGAGACAGCGACCACGGATCCGGACGAGCTGGAGGCGGCACTCGTTGGCCGCACCGTGCTCCTCATCCCCGAGCAGCAGGAGGCCGACGAGGAGACGCTCCAAGCGCTCGGCTCGGCGGTCGCGGCCGTGCTGACCAGCTTCCTTGCCCAGGGTGGGCGCATCGTCGGGATGACCTACAGCAGAGGAGCAGAGGACATCCTCCGCGGAGCGGGGTTGTGGAACGTCAACGATGGCTACGATGTCACGGGCGCGGACCTCGCGGTGGCGCTGCCCGATCACCCGCTGGCCGTCGGCGTCCCCGTCACGTTCGTGGGGACCGACGGCAGCACGGACTTCTCTGGCCTCCCCGACGATGCGGTCGTGGTGGTCTGGGATACGTTCGACGAAGCGTCCGTTGTGTTCACGTGGGAGACAGGCGGCGGCACGATCATCATGCTCGGCTTCGACTTCTACGCGTACACCGCCGCTCCGGCGCAGCTCCTGCGCAACGCGATTAGAGTCTCCGTGGTCGTGGTCGACGGGCCCGATGACGTGTCAAGCGAGGTTGTCCGCGACCTCGGCGTTGCCGACATCGAGGCGCTGCTCGTGGACCGCAGGCTCACCTTCGATCGGAGAACGGACAGCTACGGTGACCCGTTCTGGGTTCTCTACCTGGATGTGGCCACGGTCCTCCTGTTCGTGGATGATGCGATCGAAGGGGCGACTGGCAGGTTCCAGTTCCTCCAGCTCTACGCGGGCTGGATTGCGGAAGGCGCCGTGTCGTGCGATCTTGTGAACGAGTGGAACCGTCTAACGCGAGGGTCGCGCGCCTACCTGGATTCAGCTGGTGATGTGGTACTCGAGGCCGACCTCTACCTCCGTGGCGGTGTCACGTGGGACACCCTCCGGCAGTTCTTTGAGCGGTTCGAGAGGACGATCAAGCGGTTCGAAACGCACGTTTTCGGCGAGTAGGCACTGCCCCCAAAGATCCAGGGCGGGACACGCCGTCCCGCCCTGGGCTCTGCACATCGAGGTTCTCGTTACAGCCGGCCGCCCATCGTGAGGGCGAGGATCGCCTTCTGGGTGTGGAGCCGGTTCTCCGCCTGGTCGTACATCCAGGAGAGCTCGGGGTCGTCGCACAGCTCGACGTCGGCCTCGTTCCCGCGGTCGATCGGCATCACGTGCATCAGGTACCCCGGTTTGGCGAGCTTTTTCTGCCGTTCCCGGGTGTACTTCCAATCCTTGAACTTCTCCGCGTTCTTGATCTCCGCCTCTTTCCCGATCTCGTAGCGGCGAAAGCTCATCCAGCCCCGCGGGAAGACGACCGTCGCCCCCTTCAGGGCGTCGTCGAGCTCGTTCGTAACCTCGAACTTGCCCCCACTCTCCTCGGCGTACCTCTTGCTCAGGGCGAGGACCTCGGGGTCGAGTTCGTAGCCCTTGGGGTGGGCCACGGTCACGTCCATCCCGAACCGGGTGGCGATCGCGAGGTCCTCCTGGACCGACCCCAGGGACCGCGCCCACGGGGAGTAGGCCCAGATCACGGTGAACTTGACCCCGCGGAGGTCGGCCCCGAGTTTCTCCCGCATCGTGTAGAGGTCGGTGAGGGCCTGGCACGGGTGCCAGATGTTCGACGCCATGTTCACAACCGGGATCTCGGCGTACTGGGCAAGCCGGTACATGATCTCCGTGTCCTCCCCGTACCGGGAGACCTTGTCCTCCAGAAGCCGGATCCCGATCCCGTGGGCATAGCGGGCCATGACCTTCGCCGTGTCCTGGATCGTCTCCCCCGCTCCGGGCCTGTCCTCCAGGGAGAGGCGAAGGTCGGCGGCGGCGACAAATTGGGCGTGCCCCCCGAGCTGGGTCATCGCGCTCTCAAACGAGAGCCGGGTCCGGGTCGAAGTGTTAAAGAAGAGCATCAGGAACGTCTTGTCCTTCAGGGCGGGGGTAGGGAGGCCGGAGTAGTACATCCCCTTCAGTTGGTCGCTCACCTTGAGGACAATCTCGAGCTCCTCCTTCGTCCAGTCCTTCGTGCTGATGAGGTCCTTTCCCGCGAGGTTGAACCAGCTCATCTTCCACCTCACAGGATGAGCGCCATCAGGCCCTTCTGGGCGTGGAGGCGGTTCGCGGCCTGCTCGATGATCACCGAGTTCGGGCCGTCCATGACCTCGTCCGTGACCTCCATCCCCCGGTCGGCGGGGAGGCAGTGGAGGTAGATCGCGTCGTTCGTGAGCTCCATCTTCTCTTTTGTGGTGATCCAGTGGCGGTTGGCCTCGAAGAGCGCCTTCGCCTTGTCGGGGTCCATCGGGGTTTTCCCATCCGTGGGTTGAGCAGTCCACGCCTTGGGGTAGACGGCAACCGCATCCTTGAACGCCTCGTCCATGTCGTGAACGATCTTGAACGCCCCGCCGTTCTTCGTGACGTTCTTCTTCGTGAACTCGAGAACCTTCGGATCGAGGTCGAGGCCCTTGGGGTGGGCGAGGGTGATGTCCATCCCGAAGAAGCTGGCCCCGATGATCGCCGACTGGGGAACCGCGAGCGGCTTCTCCACCGAACCTGAGTACGCCCAGCTCATCACGAACTTCTTCCCCCGGAGGTCGCCGA
Organism: Candidatus Bipolaricaulota bacterium; assembly: GCA_937921255.1. Classification (GTDB taxonomy): domain Bacteria; phylum Bipolaricaulota; class Bipolaricaulia; order Bipolaricaulales; family Bipolaricaulaceae; genus Bipolaricaulis. The sequence goes on along the minus strand of CAKZSO010000008.1, from coordinate 10,254 downwards.
GCTTCTCCTGCATGACCATCACGTCGGCGAGGGCCTGGCACGGGTGGTACATGTCGTCTTCCATGTTGATGATCGGGATCCGCGACCAGCGGGCGAACTCGCGGATGAGGAGGTTGCCTTTCCCATACCGCCACCCGGTGTGTTTCCCGTAGATCCGGATCGCGATCCCGTGCCCCATCTCCGCCAACACCCGCGCCACATCGGAGATCCGCTCTGTCGAGTAGGCCTTCTCCTCCCCCGGCAGGGCCGGCGTGTACACCGCGTCGGGTTCGAGGAAGTGGGCGTGGCCCCCAAGCTGGGTCATCCCCGCCTCGAACGAGTTCCGTGTGCGGAGGGACCGGTTGTAGAACAGCATGAACAAGGTCTTGTCCTCCAGCAGCCGGTGGGGCTCCCCGCGGATCCACTTCCGCTTGAGGTCGTGCGCCGTGTCGAGAATCGTCTCCACTTCCTCGCGGTCGAACTCCATCAGGGTGATGAAGTCCCGCCCCCTCAGATCTGTTGCCGCCATACGTTCCTCCTTTGAGATTCGTTGTCCGTCCACCGTTGTCCGTGGGCCGATCGCCGTTGGCCGTTGACCGCTCTCCGTCTAGTGCGGTCGCTCATCCGCTGTCCCCCGCGTGTCGACGGTCCCGGGCCACGGACTCCGGGCAACGGATCACGGCTTACGGATCGACGGTCCTACGGTACGACTTGAGTTCCCGCGCGGCCCTCGGCCGCCTCGGCCGCATGGGCAAGCGAGGCGATCACCGCCCGCTCCCCCCCTGCCTCCACGAACCGCACCGCCGCCCTCACCTTGGGCTCCATCGAGCCTTTGGCGAAGTGCCCTTCCTGGGCGTAGCCCTTGGCCTCGGCCACCGTCATCCGGTCGAGGGTCTTCTCACCCGGCTTCTTGTAGTTGAGCCGCACCTTGTCCACATCGGTGAGGATGAGGAACACCGCTGCCCCCACGTCCTGGGCCAGGCGCTCGCCGGCGAGGTCCTTGTCGATCACCGCCTCGACGCCTCTGTAGACCCCGTCCTCCTGGATCACGGGGATCCCCCCGCCCCCGGAGGCGATCACGATCGCCCGGTTCTCGACGAGGAGGCGGATCGCCTCCCGCTCCACGATCGCCTTCGGATCAGGCGACGGCACCACCCGCCGCCAGCCGCGGCCCGCGTCCTCGACCACGTGCCAGCCCTTCTCGGCCTGGAGGCGCTTCGCTTCGTCGGCCGAGTAGAACGCGCCCACCGGCTTCGTGGGGTGCTGGAACGCGGGGTCGGCCTTGTCCACCAGGACCTGGGTCACGACGGTGGCCACCGGGATGTCACCGCGGCCCGCGCGCGCGAGCACGTTGTGGAACGCCTGCTGGATCATGTACCCGATGAACCCCTGCGACTCCGCCCCGCACACGTCCATCGGCATCGGCGGGACGACCGCCTTCGCCGCGTCGTGCTGCAGCAGGATGTTCCCGACCTGGGGACCGTTCCCGTGGGTAATCACCAGGCGCCACTTCCCCGAGAGCACCATCGCCGCCAGCTGCTCCACCGTCCGCTGGACGCTCATGTACTGCTCCTCGAACGTCCCCTTCTGTCCCGGCTGGAGGATCGCGTTCCCCCCCAGCGCCACCACGATCGTCTTCTTCGTCACTTCGGCACGCTCCTTCGTCGCTAGCTGGCTGCCTCGTCGCCGTGGACGAGGCACCACATCCGGTCCCAGTGGGCGCGCATCGCGGAACGGGCCCGGGCTGGACGGCGGGCCCGGACCGCGGAGGCCACCTTCCCGTGCAGGTCCGCCACCTCACCGATGCTCCCCGCGTCCTTGAGGTAGTACTCCCGGGTGAACTCCCGGTACAGCCGCTCGTCCATCGTGTTCACCAGCGGGAGGAGCACCCGGGCCAAAAGCTCGTTCCGCGCCGCCTCGATCAGCGCGAGGTGAAACCGCTTGTCGGCAGAAAAGTACGCGTCAAACGTCTGGGGGTGGCCAAGTTTGCGGAGTTCCTCACAGATTTCCTCCAAGGTCTGGGCTTGGGCGTCGGTTCGCTTCCTCGCCGCAAGCTCGGCCAGCGGCGGCTCGAGCACCGTCCGCGCCTCCATGATCTCGAGGCAGCTCTCCTCGCTCTCGAGGAGCACGAGGGCCTGGTGGACGAGGGGGTCCGTGGGCGGACGGACGAAGTTCCCGATCCCCACCCGCGGCTCGATCAACCCGACCGCAGCGAGCCCCGACAGGGCCTCGCGGACGGTGGGCCGGCTCACCCCCATCATCTGGGCCAGCTCGGCCTCCGACGGAAGCTTCGTCTCCGGGGGAAAGGAACCGCGGCGGATGGCCTCCAGGATCTGCTCGGCCACCTCCGTGGAGGCCTTCGTGGGTCGAACCTTGCGGAACTCCATAGCGCTTGTCAACCTGTCAGACAGTATGCTAGCATTATCACCAAGACCGGTCAACCAGAGGAGGACCATGATCGACCTTTCCGTAGACGAAAACGGGCGCCGCCGGGCGGCGGACCAGGCCCGCAAGCGGGGGATCGTCATCCCTACGTTCGACGAGATGCGCGATCCGACGAAGATTCAGCCGCAGATCCGCGCCGAGCTCACGGGAATCGGGCTGTGGGACGTCCACCCCCGGAACCTGTTCCGGATCACGTGGAAGAATCAGCCGGTGAAGCACGGGGGCGGGTTCGGGCGGGTGAACTACCTCGAGTTCCCACCGGCCCTCACCGGGGTCCGAGCACGGGTGATCGCCCTCGTCGGGAAGTGGTTCCCGACCGGAGCCCACAAGGTCGGGGCCACGTTCGGGTGCTTGGTCCCTCGTCTCGTAACCGGGCAGTTCGACCCCGCCCGGCACAAGGCCGCCTGGCCGTCCACCGGGAACTACTGCCGCGGGGGAGCGTACAACTCCGCGCTTCTGGGGTGCCAGTCCATCGCCATCCTCCCCGAGGGGATGAGCCGGGAGCGGTTTGAGTGGCTGCGGAGGATCGCCGGCGAGGTCATCGCCACGCCGGGGAGCGAATCCAACGTCTGGGAAATCTTCCAGAAGTGCAAGGAGCTCCAGGCGACGCGGCCCGACGTCGCGATCTTTAACCAGTTCGACGAGCCGGGGAACCACCTCTGGCACTACGCGGTCACCGGGCCGGCGATGGAGGAGGTCCTCGCCTCCGAGCTTGGGAAAGACGGTCGCTACGCCGGGGTCTGCCTCACCTCGGGCTCCGCCGGGACCCTCGGTTGCGGGGACCACCTCAAGGAGCGGTACCCGCGGAGCGTGATCGCGGTCGGGGAGTCGCTGCAGTGCCCGACCCTCCTCCAGGCGGGGTTTGGGAGTCACCGGATCGAGGGGATCGGGGACAAGCACGTCCCGTGGATCCACAACGTCCGGAACACCGACCTCGTGATCGCGATCCACGACGAGGCCCCGATGCGCCTGATCCGCCTGTTCAACGAGCCCGAGGGTCGGAAGCACCTCATCCGGCAGGGGGTCCCGGCCTCGCTCGTGGACACGCTCGACCTCGTCGGGATCTCCGGTGCGGCGAACCTCCTCATGGCCGTGAAGCTCGCCCACCACCACGAGCTCACCGAGCGCGACGTCGTCCTGACCGTCCTCACCGACTCGATGGAGCTCTACGGGAGCCGGCTGGCGGAGCTGCGGGAGGAGCGGGGGGGCTACTCGGCGGCCCAGGCGGCGGCCGACCACGAGCGGTGGCTCCTTGGGGCGACGACAGACCACGTCCTCGAGCTCACCTACCGGGAGCGGAAGCGGGTCCACAACCTGAAGTACTTCACGTGGGTCGAGCAGATGGGGAAGTCGGCCGAGGAGCTGGAGCGGCAGTGGTACGACTGGCCGGAGTACTGGGACCGAATCCACCGCCAGGTCGACGCGATCGACGAGCTGATCCGGGAGTTCAACGCCCTGGTCCAAGGGGGGTAGTGTGGACGGACGAATTCTCGCCCGGGCAGCCGACCTCGTCTCCCGCGGGGAGAGGGGGGTCCTCGTGACCCTCGTTGCCGTGGACGGGCCGGCGCCGCGGCTCCCCGGGGCACGGATGCTCGTCGTTGCGGAGGGCCAACCGGAGGGGACGATCGGCGGTGGGTCGCTCGAGGGGCACGCGGTCGCCCGAGCCCGCGAACTCCTCGGAACAGGGAGGACCCTCCTCGAGACCCTCGACCTGACCGACCGGGGGCTCAAGTGCGGGGGAGGGAGGGCGACCCTGTTCTACGAGGACCTCCACCCCGAGGCCGAGCTCGTGGTCCTCGGGGCAGGCCACGTCGGACAGGCCCTGGCCCGGCTCGCTCACGAGGCGGGGGCGTTCCCGGTCCGCGTCTACGACGGCCGGGACGCGTGCGGGGGGGAACTCGCCCCCGGCGTCGAAGTGACCCTCATTCCGGGCTACCGGGAGCTTCCGGCGTTGGGAGAGCGCGCCTACGTCGTGATCTGCACCGACTCCCACGCCACCGACCAGGCGGTCGCCCGGGCCGTCCTCCGGCAAGAACCGCCGCCGGCCTACGTGGGAATGCTCGGTTCCACGAGGAAGGCCGCCGAGATTCGGGAACAGCTTCTCGGGGACGGGATCCCGCCCGAGCGGGTGGAGGCGATCCACTGTCCGGTGGGGCTTCCCCTGGGGGGTCGATCCCCGGACCTCGTTGCCCTCTCGATTCTCGCCGAGGTCGTCGCGTTCCACCACGGCCAGCTCACCGCGGCCCATGCCCGGCTGAAGGAGCGCTCCCCCTGAGCGACAAGCTTCTCCCCGCAGTCCTCGCCGCCCGGAGGCGGGGCGACAGAGCCCTCCTCGTAACGGGTGCGATCGGCGCCGGGAAAACGGGGGCGGTCCTGTCCCTCACCTGTGACCTTCTGGTTCAAGGGATCCCCGTGGGGGGAGTGGCCTCCCCCCGGGTTCTCGCCGGAGGGGACACTGTGGGGTACCGGGTCCGGGACCTCTCCACCGGGGAAGAGCGGCCGCTCTGTTCCCTCACCCCCCCCGGGATCCCGTTCCGGCGGTTCTTCTTCTCCCCCGAGGCCCTCGCGTTCGCAACTGAGGCGCTGGCCCGGGCGGCGAGAAGAGCCGAAGTAGCCGTGGCCGACGAGGTCGGCCCGCTCGAGCTCGCGGGCGGCGGGTTCGCTCCCGGTCTGCGTACAGCCGTTGGCGCGGGGAGGTTCCTTGTCCTCACCGTCCGACCGTCGCTCGTAGACGAGGTCCGCCGCTGGGTGGATCTCCCCACGGCACCGGTCGTTACGGTCCCCGCCTTGCCCACAGCGCTGCGCACGCTCGACGGGACGCGCCAGCTGTTCGACCGGGCCGCAGCGGGGTACGAACCGGGGGAGGGGAATGCCGGTCCGCTGACGGGGTACCCTGCGTCCCTCGCCCGGGCGGGGGAGCTCGTCCGGGTCGGGCCGGGGGCCCGCCTCCTCGACATCGGAATCGGCACCGGCTCATTCGCGGCCCAGGTCGCCCGGTCGGACACCGTGGTGTGGGGCGTGGACCTCTCCCCGGGGATGCTTGCCCAGTGCCGGGAAGACCACCCCGGCTACCACCTTCGCGAGGGGCACTTCCTCCAGCTTCCCGTCCCGGACGAGGCGTTCGACATCGTGATCTCGAGCTTCGCGTTCCACCACCTCCTCCCCGCGGAGTACGAACGGGCGTTCCGGGAGATCCTGCGCGCCCTCGCCCCCGGAGGGAGATTCGTCCTCCTCGACGTCCTGTTCGCGTCGGAATCGGACCGTCAAGCCGCCCGTGCCGCGCTCGGCGATCTGTGGGACGACGAAGAGATCTACCCGCTTGTCCCCGAGGTCGAGGCCGCCGCGCGTCGGGCGGGAGCCGAAGGCGTCGGCTCGCAGCACGTGGGCGAGCTTCACTGGGCCGTCGTTGGAGCGAAGGCTCGTTGTTCGTGATCCGTGGTCCGTCTGCCGTTCTCCGTGGGCCGTGGGCCGCCGGGCGAGGAGTGTGGGCAGGGGCGGTGGCGGGTATCCTCGCCGTCGGATCCCGAAGGAGGGGCCATGGACGAAGAAGCCGAGCGCAAGTTGTGGGAAATCGTCGAGGAGAGCGAGATCGTCCTCCTTATCACCGACGGCGAGGGGTACCCCCGGATGCGACCGATGACGGTCGTCGCCTACGAGGAGGATGGCAGCATCTGGTTCGCCACAAGCAAGTCGTCGCGCAAAGTCGAGGAAGTGACCCGCAACCCGCGCGCGTCGGCGTGCTTTGTCAACCTCGAGGGCGGGGCGTACGCCCAGGTGCTCGGCGAGGCCGAGGTGGTGGACGACCCAGAGCTCAAGAAGGAGCTGTGGGACGAGGACTGGAGCGAGTACTGGGAGGGGCCGGAGGACCCCGACTACGTACTGCTCGCCCTGCGGGGGAAGCGCGCGGAGTACTACCTCCTCGACGAGGACGAGCTGTGGGTGGTGGACTTCGAGGCGTAGGCGCTCTCTCCGTCGGGGGCTTGGTCTCTGTATCCCTTGACACGGTGGGCACAGCAAGTAGCATCTAAGTGTATGAGGCATGTAAGTGGGGATGGCAGAGGCTGCTGCTCCCCCGGCGAGGGGGAGTGTTTCCCGCCGGGGGGGGCGCGGGTTCGGGGGTTTGTCCACTCCTGGCTCCTCCTCCAGCTCGCCCAGGGGCCCGCCCACGGCTACGAGCTCCTCGAGCGGTTGGGAGACGACGAGGCCCCGGATCCCGGGTTCCTCTACCGGGCCCTCCGGGCCCTGGAGGAGGAGGGGCTGGTTCGGTCCACCTGGGACACCGCCGGGGCCGGGCCCGCGCGGCGGGTCTACGCGATCGCCGACCTCGGCCTGGACTACCTCCGGGCCTGGTCCGTCCACCTCCGCCGGACCCGGGACCGGCTGAACCGGTTTCTCGACGAATACGCCGCCCTGACCGAGGGGAAAGGAGGTGAGAGACGTGAACGGGCACCACGGTAGATCCCACGCTGAACGCCACGCCGGCTGCTGCGAGGCCCCGTACTGGCACCACGGATACGGCTGGGGCGGGCCCGAGCACCGCGGGCACGGCTGCTGCTGCTGTTGCAGCTCCTGCCACTGCGGGCATTCCGGGCACCACGGTGACTGCTCCTGCGGGCGAGGGGAGGCCCTCGGGTTCCACCGCCGGTTTGAGAGCCGCGAGGAGAAGACCGCCAGGCTTGAAGCCTACCTCGCCGACCTCCGGGCCGAGGCCCAGGCGGTCGAGGAGGAGCTGGCCCGGTTTCGCAAGTCGGAGTGAATCCCTCAGGGCCGGCGCGACCCCGTGTCACCCAAAGCCCATCTGAGGGCTTGAACTGAGAAGGGGAAAGGAGACGGGGGCGGCCGAAGCCGCCCCCTTGGATCTGACCGTTTACCGCATCGGGCGAGGGTTATCGCGCCGTCGCGTGCGGGCACACTTCTGGCAGTAGACCGGGCGATCGGTCTTGGGCTCGAAGGGGAGCTCCTCGATCTTGGTGCCACAGTCCGCGCAGGTGAGCCCCAAATGGCTCACGTTGTGCATCTTGCGTCGCTCGAACGTCATGTCGCCTCCTTACCGTGGGCCGATGGAGCACTCCTCGAACCTACGATGCCTGGAGTGTACCCTGTTTGAGCCGCGGTGCCAGGACACGCGGCCCAGTCGGTGGCCCCCTCAACCCATCTCCCGCGCGTGGACAGGAGTACAATGCGGCCGGAGGGAGAAAGAGCGGGTGACAGGCAGTCCAACCGTCGTCTGGCCGTTCGGGCAAGATGGGCCGGTCCGCGAGGGGCGGTGGAGGATCACCCAGGGCGCCACGGTGGACTTCGTGGAGGCATCCCACGTCACCGCGGGAGGAGGCGGCCAAGGCATGGTGTGCATGTTCAGCTTCGAGCTCGGGGGAGTGCGCTTGGCCCAACCTGGCGACGCTGGAACGAGGTTGACGGAGAGCCAAATCCAAGCCTTGGGAGACGCTGAGGTGCTGTTCATCCCCGTGGGAGGGGCGTACACGATCGGTCCCGAGGAGTCAGTGGCCGTCATCAACCAGCTCCCCACGGTACGGATCGTCGTTCCCATGCAGTATTTCGTGGAAGGGTTCTGCCCCTGGCCCCGGTGGACGCATTCCGGGCCGCGGTGGGAGAGTCATGGCCCACTCATCAGATCGGAGGATCGGAGGCTACGGTCACTGCCGACGCGCTGCCGGAGAGCGTTGAGATCTGGGTGATGACGTTTGCGGACGAGTAGCGGCTGCGCGGCGGGGGCCAGACCGGAGGGCTGGCCTTGCGTGTCGCAGGAGGTGGAACAATGCGGAAGCCTCTCCCTATCCTGATCGCAATCGTCGTTGCCGGGGGGCCCGCGCCGCCCGTCCTTCGGAGGAGGCGGTGCTCGCCGGGGTTGTGACAGGGCTCGTCGGAGCGTTCGTTGGCTTCCACGTGGGGTGGCGGGAGTCGCTCGCTCTCGACGCTGTGTTTTCAACCGAGACAGATTGGATCAGACAGCTCAACGTCGGGATCGTGTTTGGGGGGATCGCCCTCGGGGCGAGCGGTGGGTCATGCTCGGTGGGGCTCTGTCCAGTGTTGAAGGGAACCTGCCCCTGTGCTTGATCGGCGGGGGCCTCGGGCGCGGTGCCGGAGCGCTCGTCTCGATCCCACTCTACGCCGTAGCCGGGCTCGATCTCGATATGTTCCTCGCCCCGGCAGCTGCGGCGGCGGGGGCGGTGTGGGGGTTCAAGCATCGGGCCACTCCCCGTGGACCCGGTGGGTAAAGCTAAGTAGGACAGATGAGCGATCTCCGGTTCGTAACGTTCTGCGGCCTTTACTGCGGGTTGTGCACGGCGCGGTCACGGATTCCTGCGCAAGCGAACGCGTTGCGCGAGACGATCGTCAAGGAGGGGTACGACGACTGGGGGCAAGAACTCCCCAACTTCCGGGGGTTCCGGGCATTCCTCGACCACCTCTGCGACCCGGATCGGTCGTGCCCCGGCTGTCGCGAGGGCGGGGGGCCTCCGTTCTGCGGGATCCGCACGTGTGCCCAGGCGCGGGGGGTCCAAACCTGCCCCCAGTGCACCGACTACCCGTGCCATCGCATCGCGGCCCTCGCCGCGGGCTACCCGACCCTCATCCCGGATGGAAGGCGCATGCAGCGGATCGGGGTTGGGGCGTGGGTCGTCGAGCAGGAGGAGCGAGCGGGCACCGGGTTCTGCTACGTTGATAACCGTTGCCACCCGTACAACATCCCCGCAGACTGAAGGCACACATGCGGAACGGCCACAGGAAATCGAGGGAAACATCGCGCAGCGAAGGAGGGACGACATGCAGGTGTTGGTGCTCTACTATTCACGAACCGGGAACACGAAGCAGCTCGCCGGGGCCGTGGCCGAGGGCGTGCGCGAGGTGGCGGGGTGCAAAGCGTTGCTGCGGACCCCAGACACGGTGACGATCGAGGAGTTCCGCGATAGCGACGCTCTGGTCGTGGGCTCTCCCGTCTACTTTGGGGGGATGGCCGCCGAGCTGAAGAAGGTCTTGGACGACTTCCTCAAGGTGCGGCGGCAGATGGAGGGCAAGGTCGGGGCCGCGTTCGCCACCTCCGCCCACCCGAGCGGGGGCAAGGAGACGACGATCCTCGCGATCCACCAGGCGATGCTCATCTACGGGATGATCGTGATGGGCGACCCGCTCGACGCGGGCGGCCACTACGGCGTCGCCTGCGCCGGGGCGCCCGACGCGAAGACCCTGGACGCCGCGCGCAAGCTCGGGGCCCGCGTCGCCCGCACGGCGCGCAAGCTCCTGGCCTAAGCTCTCGTCCCTCGGAGGGTGGATGGGGACGGCGGTTCACCTGCCGCGTGACCGTCTCCCGACCGAGCGCGACCCGGCTCCCCACCCACACCGCTCGCGCTCGGCCGGCGGGTTGCCGGTCAGCCGCCCGCCGAGCTCCAGGCCCTCGAGGGCCGGTTCCACGGGGGCTCGGTGTCCTCCAGGAGATCGTGGGGCTAGGGCACGAGCGGAGGCAGGCCGGGGACCTCGGGGGGGCGAAGGCCGCCGCGCTGTTCGTCCGGCGGGTCGGGGGGAGCCTGGGGCTGTTCCAGGCGCCCCGGCCGGCGACAGGGGATCTTGCCGACGAGCTCATCCGGGTCCTCGTTGAGCTGCGGGGGGAGCTGCGGAAGGCCAGGTAGTTTGCCCTCGCCAACCGGGTGCGGGAGAGGCCTGGGGAGCTGGGAGTTGAGCTCCGGGACGGGCCCGAGGGGACGACGTGGGCGATTCGGCCGCGGGCCCCTGGGTCGGCCAGTTCCGCCTAGGCACAGCGGCATCGCGGGCCGTCCGGTGGGTTTGGCCCTTGCCCGTCTTCGCTTTATCCCGTTG
>CAKZSO010000007.1 GCA_937921255.1 Candidatus Bipolaricaulota bacterium | reverse complement strand
AGACCCTCCGCCACCGCCCCGACCTCGTGGGGCTGAACGCCCCTTCTTCATCGCACCGGGCCTAGCTCTACCCCTCCCGCATCGTCGGGGCCGGGTGATCTCCCTCTCGATGCTCGCCAGCGTCGGTGTTGAGTTCCTGGTGGGCTGGCCGCTGGCCATCGTGGTGTACGCGGCCACAGCGTTTGTGTTCCTTCGCTACCCGCGTGCGGTCGCGCGGTGGCTGGCGCGCGAGGACGGGGCGAAGAACCTCACCCTCGGGTTGGCGGCGTCCGATCTCCAGTCCGTTCTACTGTTCGCGATCGGGTTCTACATGGTCGTCATGGGGATTCGGTCCCTTGTGACCGCCCTGATACCCGAACCCTATCAGGGACGGATCCTGTGGCAGGGGGTGGTGCGGCCTGCCCTTCAGATCATCGTGGCCTCTCTCGTTCTCACCCGGAGGCGGTGGCTTCCCGGACTGGCGCGGGCCGTCGAGGCCTGGCGGAGGTCCCGAGAGGACTAGCTCCGTCGCGCGCGGTCAAGCCACGCCTGGAGGATGAGGACGGCGGCGAGGGCGTCGGAACGCCCGCGGCGGGCCCTCCGGGAGAGCCCACCCTCGACCATCGCCCGCTCAGCCTCGGCGGAGGTGAGCCGCTCGTCGGCGTAGTGGAGGGGGAGGTGGGCCTCCCGGGCCACGGCCTCGGCGAGCTCCCGGGCCTTCCGGGCTTGCTCCCCCTCCGTCCCGTCCATGTTCAGGGGAAGGCCGACGACGAGGGCCCCTGCTCCCAACTTCCGGGCCAGCGCCGCCAGGTGGGCGGCGTCCTCCCCAAGCGACCTCCGGGTGTAGACCCCGTGGGGGCTGGCGATCGTGCCCGTCTCGTCGGAAAGGGCGATCCCCACCCGCCGGTCCCCGATGTCGAGGCCCAGGGCGCGCATCGGGCCTAGCCCTTGGCGAGGAGGGAGAGGGCCTTCCGGATGAGCTCCTCCACCGAGGTCTCGGGGGCCTCCCGGAGGAGCTTCTCCACTGCCCGCCGGGCCTCGGCCTCGGGGAACCCGAGGACCTTCGAGGTGAGGGCCTTCACCGCGACCTCGGCCTTCTCCGATTGCGGGGAGGGCGCTGCAGGGGCCCACCGGGCGAGCTTCTCCGAGAGCTCGACCATCACCCGCTGGGCGGTCCGGCGGCCGATCCCCTTGACCCCGTCGAGAGCGGAGAGGTCCCCCCGCCGGACCGCGGCCGCAAGCTCCCCCGGGGGCAGGGCGGACACAAGCCGGAACGCAAGCTTCGGGCCCACCTGGGGGACGGAGAGGAGGGTCACGAACATCTCCCGCTCCTCCCGGGTCGCGAACCCCCAGAGCTCGAGCCCGTCCTCCCGGAGGACGAGGTGGGTGTGGAGCCGGGCCGTCTCCGCCCCGCGGAGCCCGCCCGCGGTCCGCGCCGGGACCCCCACCTGGAGCCCGAGGCCGCCCACCGCGACCACGACGTACTCCTCCCCCGCCTCGACGACCGGCCCCTCCACGAACTCAAGCATCCTGGACCTCCCTCACTTCGCCAAGCGGGGTGACAGCAGTCTGAAACGGCGCCGCGTCTTTCTGGGGCACGACGATCTCGGCCTCGGCGCGGTCCGTGAACCGCTGGGCGAGGACGCGACCGGCGTGCTTGCGGGCGAGGGAAAGTACGGCTCCGAACCGCTCCGGCTCCGTGGACACGACGAACCGCACCTCTGGGGAAACCGGGCGAACGCCGGCCGCCTCCAGCGCCTCCCGGGCCGCCTCGCGGTACGCCCGGGCCAGGCCCCCTACCCCGAGCTTGACCCCGCCGAAGTACCGAACCACAGCGACGAGGACGCCGCCGAGGTCCTCGCCCTCGAGCAGGGTCAGGATCGGCCGCCCGGCGGAGCCGGACGGCTCCCCGTCGTCGCTGGCCCGCCCCTCGCCCGAGAGGAGGCGGTACGCGTACGGGATGTGGCGGGCCGCATGGTGCTCGCGGCGGATCGGCTCGAGGGTCTCCTCGACCTCGTCCTCTGCTCGCACGGGGTGGGCGTAGGCGAGGAACCGCGACCGCTCGCGGACGAGCTTTGCCTCGGCCGGCCGCAGGATCGTGTTCATTCCACCCTAGGAGGGGCTTCGGTTCGGGCGAGGGACGAGAGGTCCGCGAACGCTTGCTGGACGTCTGCTTCTGCTCCGACGAGGAGGAGGGTCACGGACCCCGCCCCCGGTCCCACGCCTCCCGTGGCGAGGTGGTGGGCGTGGACTCCGTAGAGGAGGGCGATCGCCTCGAGTTCGGTCACGACCTTGCCCACGAGGGGGAACAGGCCCACCGGTCCCCCGGTGACGTGGGCCACCCGGCCGATCCCGAGCTCCGGGGCGAGATCGGAGACGAACCCGTGGATCGCCTTGGCACAGGAGACCGGGATCACGATCTCCACGCCCCGGGCGAGGGCGGGGGCGATGAGCCTGCCCACCGTCCCCCCCGCCGGGGAGGCCATGAAAACGCCGCACGCCCCCGACGGGTCGAGGACGTTCGCCCCCTTGATCACGACGTCCCCGGCCCCAAGGTCGGGGAGGACCTCGTCGAGGGAGAGGTCCACGGGTTCCCCCTTCCGCAGGACGAGGGGGGGCGCCTGCCGCTCCGGGGGGAGCCAAGACAGGGCCTCCCCAATGTATCCGGCGCAGAACCGCTCCCGCTCGATCGGCCTCCCCAGCAGCTCCTCGGCCACATAGGCGTTCGTCGTCCCCAGGGCCACGACCACGAGGCCCCCTTCCCGGGCCCGCCCGACCTCCGGAAGCCGGGCCACCCCCCGGGCGATCAGCCGCCGCGCCGCCCCCGGCGGCAGGACCACGATCGCCCGTCGTTCGGTTGCGTTCCCATCCTTGGGCATGCTATAACACTAGCCAACGAGGCTCGCCTCGGCAAAGGAGTGATCGGATGGTCTTTACACGGGAAGAGTACGAGCGGGAGAAGCGGGAGTTTCGGTGGGAGGTCCCCGCGGGGTACACGATCGCGGCGGCGGTGGACGGGCACGCCCGGGCCCACCCGGACAAGGCATGCGTCCTATGGGAGTCGGAGAAGGGCGAGAAGCGGACGATGACCTGGGGCGAGCTCTCCGACCTCTCGAGCCGGTTTGCCTCGGTTCTCCAGGGCCTCGGGGTCCGGAAGGGCGACCCGGTGATGCACATCTTCCCCCGCCTCCCGGAAGCGTTCGTCGCTCAGATCGGGACGTTCAAGGCCGGCGGGGTGGCCGTGCCCGGGACGGACATGCTGCGGGCCAAGGACATCATCTACCGCGCCGAGACGGCCGGAGCGCGCACGGTGATCGCCCATGTCTCGACGATCGGCGAGGTCGAGGAGGTGCGGGGGAAGTGCCCGCTTGAGCAGTTCATCCTCATCGGGGGCGAGAAGCCCGGCTGGACCTCGTTCGAGAAGGCGATGCAGAGAGCCCAACCGGCGAGCCCAATCCCGCTCACCGCCCAGGACCCCCTCACGATCAACTTCACCTCCGGGACGACGGGGAACCCCAAGCCCGTCATGCACCGCCACCGCTGGATGTACGGGCACTTCCGGATCACCGCCCGCTACTTCTGGGGGGCGGAGCCCGACGACCTCATCTGGGCCACGACGGCCCCCGGCTGGGCCAAGTGGTACTGGGCCCCGATGGGGGTGGGCCTGACCACGGGCTGCACCCAGCTCATGTACCACGGCCGGTTCGACGCCGAGCGGTACCTGGATCTCCTTTCCCGCTACCCGGTGACGAAGCTCTGCGCCACCCCCACCGAGTACCGGCTCATAATCCAGCTTCCGGACCTCGGGAGGCGCAAGGTGGCCCTGCGGGACGCCGTGTCGGCTGGGGAACCCCTGAACGCCGAGGCGATCGAGGTGTTCCGGCGGGCGTTTGGGATCACGATCCGCGACGGGTACGGCCAGACGGAGTCGGTGTGCCTGGCCTGCAACCCGCCGGGCCTTCCCGTGAAGCCAGGGTCGATGGGCCTCCCTACCCCGGGCCCGAACGCGACCCCGATCGACGAGGAGGGGAACCCCGTGGGGCCAGGGGAGGTGGGGGAGATCGCGGTCGAGGTCGGGAACCCCGGGATCTTCGACGGCTACTGGAAGGACCCCGGGCTCACCGCCCAGGTGCTTTCGGGGAAGTGGTACCGCACCGGGGATCTCGTGCGGGTGGATGAAGAAGGCTACTTCTTCTTCGAGGGCCGGGCCGACGACGTGATCAAGGCCTCCGGGTACCGGATCGGGCCGTTTGAGGTCGAGGACGCCCTTGTGTCGCATCCCGCGGTGGTCGAGGCGGCGGTCATCGGCGCGAACCACCCCGTGCGCGGCCAGATCGTGAAGGCGTTCGTGATCCTCGCCCAGGGGTACCAGCCGTCCGAGGCACTTGTCGCCGAGCTCCAGGACCACGTGAAGCGGGTCACTGCCCCGTACAAGTACCCCCGCGAGATCGAGTTCGTCGCCGAGCTCCCCAAGACCACAAGCGGGAAGATCAAGCGTGCCGAGCTGCGGAAGAGGGACGACGAGCGGCGCAAGGGGGCCTAGCCCCGCGGTGGGGAGAAGCGCATGGACGAGTCACAGCTGGTGGCAGTGGCGGTCAAGGCGAGGGAGCGAGCGTACGCCCCCTACTCGAGGTTCCCGGTTGGGGCGGCCCTCCTCTCCCGGGATGGGCGCCTGTTCACCGGGTGCAACGTGGAGAACGCCTCCTACGGGCTGACCGTGTGCGCGGAGCGGGTGGCCCTGTTCCGGGCCGTCTCCGAGGGGGCGCGGGAGTTCGTGGCGATCGCCGTCGCCTGCGGGGAGAGCCCCTGTTCCCCGTGCGGGGCCTGCCGCCAGGTCCTCCGGGAGTTCGCCCCCGACCTCACCGTTCTCCTTGCGGATGGCGAAGGGAAAAGGTGGGAGAGGACGACCCTCTCCCACCTCCTTCCCCGGAGCTTCGGCCCTTCCGACCTCCCCTAGAGGACCTTCATCGCCAGGGACAGGCTCACGTCCACCGACCACCCTGGGGCGTCGGCGGCCCTGGCCAGGGCGAGGCCGATCCCGAGGTTCGCCCTTCCGAGCGCGAACGCGAGTTGGGCGTTTAGGGAGAGCGAGTCCTTGGGATCCGCGCCGAGGGGTTTCACCCGGAGGAGCGCGGCGTTCGCCTGGAGCGACGAGGTCGCGCTCAGCTCTTGCTCATAGGACAGGGTTGCGCTGAGCGTGTGCTGGTTCACAATGTCGAACGGACCGAACGCCAGCGCCCGGAGGAGGAGCTGGGCGCCCGGCGCCGGGGCGTAGGCGGCATCGGCGGAGACGGTGACCACGAGGTCCTGCTGGCCGCCATACGGGTCCACGAGCTCGTAGCCCAAGCCCGCCTGGACCGCCCAGCCACAGTACCGCTCGGCCCCCGTGGCGAGGATCACGTCCTCGATGGCGAGGACCGTTCGCGGGTCCACGGTGGCCCGGGTTGCCCGCTGGATGAGGGTCACCACCGC
>CAKZSO010000006.1 GCA_937921255.1 Candidatus Bipolaricaulota bacterium | reverse complement strand
GCGGCAAGCTCACCAGGGATCACTCACGAAACCTGGGAGGTGCCCCAATGACCCTCGAGGACAAGGTACACGGTTTCCGGCTCCATGCACTCCGCCGAGCGGAGGAACTGGGCAATGTGAGCGCGGCGTGTCGAGAGCTCGCCATCTCGCGCACGGTGTTCTACCGGTGGAAGAAGCGCCTCTGGGCGCACGGGGCGGACGGTCTTCACCCCAAGAGAACGTCTTCTCGTCCCGGACGACCACCGCTGCTCGGTCCTGTGGAGGAACGGGCGATCGTAGCGGCGGCGCTGGCGTGGCCAACGTGGGGGCCGAACCGGGTGTCCTTGCAGCTTGCCCGACAGGGGATCCACGTGTCCCCGAGCACGGTGTGGCGGGCGCTTAGGCGGAGGGGGCTGGGAAAGCGTGAGGCGCGGCTCTTGGCCCTGGGAGGTCACGCTGCCCGGACCGCAGGGCTTCTCACCGAGCGGACGCGGCGGGCTCTCCGGCGGACCCGGCACGTGGCGGTGGACGAACCCGGGGAGCTGGTGTGCCTGGACACGTTCTTTATCGGGAAGCTCAAGGGCGTGGGGCAGATGTGGCAGATCACGGCGTGCGATGCAGGGAGCTCCTACGCCTGGGCAAGGGTGATCCCGGCCCGCAACGCGAAGGAGTCAGCGCTGTTCCTGACCGAGGTCCTCGTGCCTGCGTTCGCCCAGGCGGGGTGGAAGCTTAGGCGCGTGCTCACGGATCGGGGGAGCGAGTTCAAGGGGGAGTTCGACCAAGCGTGTCGGGACCTCGGGATCACCCACTCGCGGACCAAGCCCCGTCACGTGTGGACGAACGGGTTCGTGGAGCGACTGCAGGGGACAATCCTCCACGAGCACTGGCGGGTGGTCTTCCGGCGGAGGTACTTCACGCGAGCCCGCCAACTTCAGGCATCCCTGGACGCGTTCCTGCAGTTCTACAACGAGGAGCGGCCACACCAGGGGTACCGGACCCAGGGACGCACCCCAGCGGAGGTGATCTGGGGAGCGGTCGTGGCCGCCAAGGAGGCCTAAAGTGTCAACAGTATTACGGTACTGGACAGACTAGCGATGGATCGCGGGGCGTGGCCTCCCCTGGGGCACTCGGGACAGAGCAGGGGGCAAAGTGAGCATGCGGGACGGGAAGGACAGTCCGGCGTTCACGTTCAGCGATGATGGAGCTAGATCTTGTCCCGTGAGTGGAGGCGTCACGGCGCAACCCCTCTCCGGGAAATCGTAGCGTCTCGGTTGTACCTGCAAGAGGCCATCCCGGATAAGGGACGTGAACGGGTCTCCTCCCCATACGGAACCCTCCTCTCCCCGAACGTGCCGCCGCCTTGATCTTGGCACAGTACTGGCGAGTTCGGGCTGGCTTGATCTACTGCCCTGCCGGCGCGGCACGCTCGTTGCCCCTGTCTCCAGGCCCGGATACACTGGATCGATCATGCTCATTGATCGACTCGATCAGTACTTCCAGCGCGAGGAGCGGAGCCGGCCGCGGGACTACTTCTACGTGAGCGAGGTCGGTAAGTGCCCGCGCCAGATCTATTACGCGATCAAGAGCTTCCCCCGTCCGCCGCTCGATGGCCTCACCGCGCGCAAGCTCGCCGTGGGGGACGATGCCCACAAACGCCTCGTGCAGGCCCTCTACGGGATGGGGATCGTCGTGGCTGCCGAGGCCCCGATCCCGCCGGGGAACCTGTTCCACGGCCGGTGCGACGTGATCGTGTCCATCGACGGCAAGAACTACGTGGTGGAGATCAAGACCGCCCACCCCTACACCTTCGACCAGATGGCCTCCGGCCCCCGCCGCGACCACTACCTCCAGCTCCAGCTGTACCTCCACTACTTCGGGATCCCCCAGGGGATCGTGCTTGCCGAGAACAAGGCGACCCAGGAACTCCGGGAGTTCGTCGTCCCCCTCGACGGGGACGAGGTGAGCCGGGTCATCCGCGCGTTCGAGCGGCTGCAGCAGACGATCTTCGTCGAGGGGAAGCTCCCCCCACTCCCCGGTTCCGAGGAGAAGCGGGACTGGGAGTTCGACCAGTGCCGGTACTGCCCTTACGTATCGTTCTGCAACGAGGGCATCGCCGACCTTCCCGGTCGGGCGCGCATCGCCGAACCGCAGCCCGTTCTCATGACCGCGGATGAGGAGCGCACCGGTCCCCCGACGCTGTTCGACGACCTCGGCTGAGGCCGAAGTGGGCGGACGGGCCTCGGGGAAGGACGAGGACGGCATGGCGGTTCCCCGCGTCGACGGAGGGGCAGGGACGAACGCCCCTCACCCGTCACTCGTCCCGGTGCGGTTCCTTCAGCCCTGCCGCGAGAAGCGTGGCGGGCACGAGGAGCACGGTGAGGAGCCCCAAGGCGACCTCGAGCCCCAGCAGGTCTCCCAGATACCCCACAAGTCCGATCAGAAGGGATCCCACGCCCCAGGCGAGGCCCATCAGGACCCCGGACACGAGCCCGCGCTGCTCGGGCATAAGCTCCTGCCCGAACACGATCGACACGGGAATCGACGCGATGAGGGTTGCCCCGGCAAGGGCGAGGAACAGGAACGAGAGCCACCCGTCCGCGAGGAGGAACAGGTAGAAGAGGGGGATTGCCGTCGCCACTGAGCTGAGGATGACCCGCTTCCGGCCAAACCGGTCGGAGAGCCGCCCCCCCACGAGGTCGCCCGCGACTCCGGATAGCGAGTACACCGTGAGGGCGAGGCTGGCCACGGTGAGCGATGCCCCCCGCCGGGTCCACAGGACGGCGAGAAACGTGTAGTAGGACATGCTCACGAACTCCCGGAGGACCCCGATGCTCCACAGCCGCAGAACCTGGCCGGCGTTGGGGTGGCGGTGAAGTCGGGACCGGTTGTGGTGCGCCGGGCGGGCTGTGCCCGGTACCGTGCGGGCAAGGAGGATCACGACTCCCCCCGCGGGGAGAAGGAGGAGCGGGGTGAACGCTAGGCCCAAGTTTCCCGCCACCGCGGCGATCAACAGGGGGCCAACCGCCGCTCCCAAGGTGCCTCCGGCCGAGAACAGGGCCATGGACAGCCCGCGCCGGCCCACTCCCCCGGCGACGAGGGACGCTCCGGCAGGGTGGAACGCGGCCGTGCCAATCCCTGCGGCCACCAGGGCCACGGCCACCGCCCAGTAGCTGGGGAGAATCCCGAGAAGGCTCATCGCAGTGCAGGTCACGGCCGGACCGACGATGACCAGCCACCGCCCGCCGGTCCGGTCCGCAAGGGATCCAAGAGGGATCTGGCCAAACGAGGCCACGGAGGACCGGAACGAGGACAGGAGGCCCGCGGCCGCGAGCGACATCCCGAACCGCGAGATAAGAAGCGGGAGCAGCGCCGACAGGAACGCACCGTATCCGTCGTTCAGCCCGTGGCCCAAGGCGAGGGGCCACAGCCGCGGGGGGCGGTCCCTCGAGTGGGACTCGCTCACGCGGCCTCGGTGACGAGCGCAAGCACGCGCTCGGGGATTGCCGGGTACGCCCGCAGGCGTGCGCCAGTAGCTGCGGAAACCGCGTTCGCCACCGCGGCGTGGGACGCCATCAAGGGGACCTCGCCCAACCCCTTGGCCCCGAACGGCCCGCCGGAGTAGGGGGCCTCCGCGAACTCGACCTCCACCTCGGGAACGTCGCACGAAGTCGGGATGTGGTAGGCGGTGAACGAAGGAGCGAGGATCCTTCCGTCGCGCGAGGCGAGTTCCTCGATGAGGGCGTACCCGATCCCCTGGGCGACCCCTCCCACGACCTGACCGCGGGCGGTGGCCGGGTTCACGATCTTCCCCGAGTCGTGGACGGCCCAGAACCCCTCGACGTGGGCCTCGCCGGTGAGGAGGTCCACCTCGACGAGGGCAACGTGACAGGCGTAGGCGTAGACAAAGTAGGCGTGGCCCTGGCCGGTCGCGGGGTCCCAGCTCACCGGGCTTCCCTCCACCCATCCCGTGGTCCCCATGTCCCAATTGTGGGCCCACATCCAGCGGGCGACCTCGGCGATGTCCACGTGTCGTGGGGTAGGGCCGGGGATGCAGAACAGCCGACCCTCGAGCGTGAATTCCGGGCAGGCGAACATGTGGCGCACCGCGTCCTCGATCCGGGCGCGGAGCTTTCGCGCCGCGTCGAGGACGGCCATCCCCTGGACCGTCGTCGTTCTCGATGCCACGGTCGGCCCGGAGTCGGGAACGCGGGATGAGTCCACGGGGAGTACCTGGACGAGCTCGACCGGGAGCCCGAGGCCATCGGCGGCGATCTGGGAAAGCACCGTGATCGCGCCCTGCCCCATCTCCGTCGTCCCCACGGCGACGGCCACCGACCCGTCGGCCTCAAGCTTGAGGTACGCTCCGGCCTTCTCGAGGAGCGGCGCCTTGGCCCCCATCCCCACCCCGTACATCACGGTCGAGACCCCCAGCCCGCGGCGGCGGAACTTCTCCCGGCGGTTGAACGCCGCCACCTCGGCCTGGCGTTCGCTCCAGCTTGCGATCGCCCGTGCCTTGGCGATGCAGTCCCCGAGGCCCACGGACTGGTCCAGGAGCTGGCCCGTGGCCGTCGCGTCCCCCTCCCGGAGGGCGTTCTTCTCGCGGAGCGCGAGCGGGTCCATCCCCAACCGCTGGGCGAGCTCGTCCATCTGGGCCTCGTGGGCGAAGATGACCTGAGGGGAGCCGAACCCGCGGAACGCTCCACAGGGGACGGTGTTCGTGGCCACGGAGTAGGCGTCCACCTTCACGTGGGGAACCCGGTACGGCCCCGCGGCGTGGACGAGCCCTCGCCACAGGACGGCACTCGACAGGGTCTGGTAGGCGCCGGCATTGTAGTAGAACTCGACCTCGACCGCGGTCAGCGTTCCATCCCGCTTGGCACCGGTCCGGTACCGGATCGTACCGGGGTGCCGCTTGGACGTGGTCGCGATGTCCTCTGCCCGGTCGAGGACGAGCTTCGCCGGCCGACGGAGCTTCCAGGCGACAACCGCCGCCAAGGCCGCGAGGTGGCTTGGAACGTCCTCCTTTCCCCCGAACCCCCCGCCCGTGGCGGTCTGGACAATCCGCACCTTGGAGAGGGGGAGCCCGAGGACGTTGGCCACCGCGCTTTGAACGTAGAACGGGCACTGCAGGGTCCCGTACACGGTCATCCCCCCGTCCGCGGGGACCGCGATCACCCCCTGGGGCTCGAGGTAGGCGTGCTCTTGGTACCCGACCTCGTACCCGCCCTCCACGATCACATCGGCCTCCGCGAACCCCGCCGAGACATCGCCCTTGCGGATGACCATGTGGTTGAACACGTTTCCCGTTTCGGCGCCGACCGGAAGCGCAACCTGAGGGGACCCGGGTCGGGCGGCCTCTCGGGGGTCGAACACCGCGGGGAGGTCGTCGTACGTGACTCCGGCCAGGGCCGCCGCCGACTCCGCCGCGTCGCGCGTCTCCGCGGCCACGAGGGCGATCGGCTCCCCGACGTAGCGGACCACGCCCTCCGCCAGAGCGGGCATGTCCCGGTAGATGACGGGGACAACGTTCTCTCCCGGCACATCGGCCGCGGTGACCGTGCCGACCACCCCCCGGGCAGACTCCACCCGCGCGAGGTCGAGCCCGACGACCCGCGCGTGGGGTCGCTCCGAGCGGACCGTCTTCACGTGGACCATTCCCGGGAACGCGAGGTCGTCGGCGTAGCGCGCCTCGCCCCGCACCTTCGCTTCTGCGTCTGGGCGGAGGGCGGACGTTCCCACCGCCGCTCCGACGCGGTCGGCAGTCGTCACAGATCGGTTCATCGGGCCTCCCTTGCCGGGGATTGTAGCCGTCGCCCGGCGACGCGCAGGAGAGGTTGACATCGCCCTTCCTAGGGGTGACGCTCTGGGTATGGCCGCGCGGTTCGGATGGGGAATCTTGGCCTTGGCGTGCCTCGGAAGTGGAGTGGCCGGCCACCCCCTCGACCTCGTCGTCCGGGCGGTCCCGTTCGGGGTGGAGTTCGTCCACGGAGCCAGCGCGGTGGTGGCCCTCGCAGCCGGGGACTGCTCGGCCCTCTACCTCAACGGCTGGGCGGGCCCCGTCCACCTCGTGGGTGTGCCGCAGGCAGTCGAGGACGAACGCGGAACGCGGCTCACCTACCGCACCTCCGACGGCCGGAGGGCCCACGTTGAGCTCCGGCCGGTCGAGGAGGGGGCGATCCAGGTTCGGTTCACGGTGGGGGGGAAGAGGCGCTGGGAGCGGCTGGGGGTCGCGCTCGAGGTCACCCCCGACGAGGGGTTCTACGGGCTCACCGAGCGCCCGGTCCCGGGGATCCTCCACGAGTTCGTCCCGCCCCGGGGGGGCGGGTTCAACCTCCGCGGGCAGGAGGTGGGGCTGCTCATCCTCCCCACCCACGCCCTGTACAGCCCGTTCTTCGTCTCCTCCCGCGGGTGGGGCGTGTACGTGGAGAGCTCGTGGCCAGGGGTCTACCGGTTCGGCCGCGATGGGCGGGGGCGCGCCAAGCCGACCCAGGTCACGATCGAGTACGAGGGGCCCGAGCTCGTGTTCCGGGTGTTCGCCGGGGAGACGCCGTTGGAGGTTGTGGAGAGGTACAGCCGGACGGTGGGGACGACGGTCCTCCCCCCGGAGTGGGCGTTCGGCCCCTGGCGATGGCGGGACGAGGTGTGGAACCTCCCGGCGTTCTTCGACGGGACGCCAAACACGAGCCCGTTCAACTCGATGGCTGTCGAGGACATCCTGATGATGGACGCCCTCGGCATTCCCTGCTCCGTCTACGTTCTCGATCGGCCGTGGGCGGGCGGCTCGATGGGCTACGGGAACCTGGAGTTCGATCCCGAGCGGTTCCCCAACGTTCGAGAGCTGATCGCCTGGCTTGGGGAGCGGGGGGTCCGTCCCCTCTTATGGCTCGGGCCGTGGGTGCTCGACGCGCTCCGGGAGGAGGCGATTCGCCTCGGCCATCACGTGCGGCAACGCATCCCTTACCCGCCGCGGGCGGCGCTCGTCGACTTCACCTCGCCCGAAGCCACGGCGTGGTGGCAGCGGCTGCTCAGTCCCCTCCTCGACCTCGGGATCGCTGGATTCAAGCTCGACCGAGGGGACGAGGACGTCCCGGACGGGCTTCTGCTGGCAGGCGCCTACGCCGACGGGACGAGCTACCGGGAGGGGCACAACGTCTACCCCCTGTGGTACGCCCAGGCCGCCCACGGCGCGCTCCCGGATCCGGTGAACTCGCTCCTGTTCGTCCGCGCCGGCTGGGTTGGCACGTCGTCGTACGCGGTGGCGTGGGGTGGGGATCCCGCGGCGAACGCGTGGGGCCTGCGGAACTCGGTGATCGCCCTCCAGCGGGCCGCGGCGATGAACTTCCCGATCTGGGGCTCGGACACGGGCGGGTACGTGGGCCGGCCGTTGCGGGAGGTCCTCGCTCGGTGGCTCGCCTTCTCCGCGTTCTGTCCGCTGATGGAGGTCGGGCCGACGGCGAACCTCGCCCCGTGGAGCTGGGCCCCGGACGGGGTTCGCGCCCGGGTGGACGCGAGCGGCTACCAGTTCTCGCCCGACTACGACGAGGAACTCGTGGCGATCTGGATCCTCTACGCCCGGCTCCACGACGACCTCCGCGCCTACACCTACGCCCAGGCGGTGACGGCCCACGAGCGGGGGACCCCGATCGCCCGCCCGCTCGTGTTCGTCTATCCCGACCCGGAGTACGTAGACGTGTGGGAGACGTACCTGTTCGGTCCGGACCTCCTCGTCCGCCCGGTGTGGGAACTCGGTGAGCAACGGGTGAGGGTGCACATCCCCAGCGGAACGTGGGTTGATGCCTGGACGGGTCAGACCGTGGACGGACCGCGGGTGGCGGAGGTCGAGGTCCCGCTGCACGCGATCCCGGCCTACGTTCGGGTTGGAAGCGACCTCGAACAACTCGACCTGTCGGCGCGGTGGCTGGAGGCTCAGAAACGCGCCCGCGCTCGGCCAAACCTAGCACCGCTCCTTCAGCGGGAAGGTTGGTGAGCACGATGCCCGACCGGTCGCCGCTGGAAGGGTTGCCTCCTGAGGAACTGATCAGCCTGATCGAAGATGGGGCCAAGAGCTGGCTTGCGATGGACGGGCTGTGGTTCCTGGCAGTGGAGGAGCGGTTCGGTCTGGCGACGGCGATCGAGCTGGACCGAGCGGTGTGGGAGCGGTTCTCCCCGATCGAGGCACGCCGGATCGTCGCGCGTCGGGGGATCGCCCGCGGCGGAGGGCTCCCGGCGCTGGCCGAGGCGCTGCGCTTTCGACTCTACGCGCGGATCAACGACCAGGAGATCCGCTGGACGGACCGGGGCACGCTCGTCCTGGAGATGAAGACGTGCCGTGTTCACGAGGCGCGGAACCGCGACGACCGGCCCTTCTTCCCGTGTCGGGAGGTGGGCCTTGTCGAGTATTCCACGTTCGCCCGGGAAGTAGACAAGCGGATCGAGACCCGGTGCCTGGGGTGCCCGCCCGAGCGGCCCGAGGGCGCGTGGTGCGCGTGGGAGTTCACGCTAGAACCGTGATCCGGGGTCCGTTGTCCGTTATCCGTGAACCGTCGTCCGTGGTCCGGGGCCGGCTCCTGACTAGCGGCGGGGCTGGATGATCTCGTCCACGATCCCGTAGGCCTTCGCTTCCTCGGCGCTCATCCAGAAGTCGCGGTCGGTGTCCCTCTCGATCTTCTCTTTTGGTTGCCCGGTGTGCTTGGCGAGGATCTCGTTCACCCGGTCCCGGGTCTTCATGATCTCGTCGGCGTAGATCTTGAGGTCGATCGCCTGGCCGCCGACGCCGGACACCCACGGCTGGTGGATGAGGATCTTCGAGTTCGGGAGGGAGAACCGCTTCCCCTTGGCCCCGCCGGCGAGGATGAGCGCCGCCGCCGAGGCGGCAACCCCGACGCAGATCGTCCGCACAGGGCACTTCGTGGTCTGCATCGTGTCGTAGATCGCGAGCGCCGCCGACACGTCGCCGCCCGGGCTATTGATGTAGAGCTGGATGTCCTTGTCCGGGTCCTCGGCCTCGAGGCTCAGGAGCTGGGACACGATCCACTCCGCTCCCACGTACTGCATGACCCGCCCCGGGGCTCCAGTGACGATTGTCCCGGACAAGAAGATGATCCGGTCGGCGAACAGCCGCGCCAGAACCTGGTCGTAGTACGACATCAACCGCTCTTGTTCCGTGAACCGCTGCAGTTTCATCCCATCCTCGGTAATCACTCGTTCCTCCTTGCGTGGGCGATGATCCAGTCCGCGGCCTGCTCCAGAAGGAGCGCGGCGCGCACGGCGGTTTCGTCGCGGTCTTGTCCCTCAGTGCGCCGCTGCACTTCAGCGTCGTCGGGGCGAAGGCCCTTCGCCTCTGCCAGCCGCTGGGCGAGGATCTCCCGGCGCAACCGGCGTCGGATGAGCTCCGTGAACGCGGGCTTCTGATCGGGAGGGAGACCGGTCTCCTTCCACTCTTGAGCGACGACGTCGGCGACAAGCAACGGGGGGACTTCCACCTGAAGCCACTCGGCGACCGCGTCGAGGGCCCCCAGCCGCCACGCTCGCCGCCGGCGAGCCTCCGCTACCCGGTTCAGCTCATCGCGCACCGCGGCTTCGAACGCCTCCCACGACGGGTGCCCGTACTGACGGGCCGCCTCCTCCGGGGTGGGGAGGACGACACGGTACACACCGGTCACGGAGAAGACCTCGGAGTGGCCGTCCTCATCCACGAGCGTGAGCTTCTGCCCAGCCTGAGCGCCTAGGAGCTGCTTTCCGATCGGGCGCGACTCCGTCGCCTCGCCCTCCCAGTCCCGGTTGGCCCGTTCGAGGCGGACGACGTCCCCTTCTTCCGCCGCCGCGGCCTTGGGTTCGAGCACCGCGACGTCCCGGCGCAGGCCAGCGAGCACGCCGGCGACCTCCTCCTCCGTGACCACCGCTGGAGGCGGCTCCGGGATCTCCAGGCCGATCTCGTCAGGGATCGTCACCTCGGGCAGGACGGCGAACCTGGCCTGAAAGGTGAGGTGGCTGCCGCGGGAGAACGCCGTCGTCTCCACGGTGGGGGTGGTGATCGGGTGGAGGTGGAGCTCGTCCAGGGCTCGGGCGAGCCACTCCCGCACCAGGTCGTCCTTGAGGTCGTGGGTGAACTCGTCCTCGCCGTAGTACCGGAGGACGAGGTGTTCGGGGGTCCTCCCCGATCGGAACCCGGGTACTCTCAGCTTGGCCTGGGCAGCGACGAGGAGCGCCCGCTCCTTTGCCTGAATTGCCGCGGCGGGCACCTCGATCCGGAGCGTGACCTCGCTCCCATCTCGTTCGATGTGGAATGGGCTCTCGTTCACAGTGGACGGATTATAGCCGGCTTACCCCCACAGCCGAGACAGGAGGGCCCAGCGAACCCCCACCAGGCGAAACGCGATCGATTCGGCGCCCTGGAACACGAGCTGCAGGACCCCGAGAAGGAGAAGGGCGAAGATGATTGCGAACCCGAACTGTTCCCAACGCAGCAGCGCGATCCGCCACCGCACGGGGAGGAAGTAGGCGAGGACCTTCGAACCGTCCAGCGGAGGTACCGGAAGGAGGTTGAACAGGGCCAGGAGAAGGGACAGGAGCACGACGAGCGCCAAGAAGGCAAGGACGTACGTGTTCGTCACCCCAACGGCAACGAGCCCGCGGCCGACGGCTGCGGCGGCAAGGGCCATCAGGACGTTCGCCGCCGGCCCTGCCAGGCTCACGTAGAGCATCCCCCCCCACGTGTCGCGGAAATAGTAGGGGTTGACGGGGATCGGCTTTGCCCACCCGAAGACAACCGGGAACCCGGCGAACCGCTGCAGGAGGAGGAGCCCAAGCGGGAGAAGCACCGATCCGATCGGGTCGATGTGCGGGATCGGGTTTAGGGTCAGCCGCCCCGCGGCCTTGGCTGTCGGGTCGCCGAGCTTCCACGCCACGTAGCCGTGGGCCACCTCGTGAGGGATCACGCACACCACGAGCGCCCCCACGGACATGAGCCCGTAGAGAAGTTGGGTCACGGTCCCTTGTCGCCCGCAACCACGATGACCTCTTCCTGCATGAGCGTCACCATGCCGGGGGGCGCCCCTTTCGGTTTACGTACATAGCGGGCTTCAGTGTAGCTGACCGCGACCTTGCGCTCACCCCGGGCTCGGGAATGCCAGGCCGCAAGCTCGGCGGCGCGCTCGAGGACCGCGCGGGGGACGGGGCGGCCGTCGGTGCGGATGACCACGTGTGCCCCCGGTACCCCGCGGGCGTGGAGCCAGAGATCGCGCGGACGGGCCAGGCGGACCAGCCGGTCGTTTTCCGATCCTGAGCGGCCGACGAGGATCGTGAACCCCTCGACCACGGTCTCGCGGGGCTTGGCCGGAGGGCGCGCCTTCGCTTCGGCCCGTTCCGGAGTCGGTGCCCAGCGCTTTGTCTCCCCATCGAGGTAGGGTGCGACGTCCGGCTGGTGGGTCAGGAGACCGCGCAGCTCGTGGAGTCGGGCCACCTCGGACTCGAGCGCCCGACGGCGGAGCGGAATCTCCTCCAGACGCCGGCGCAGCTTCTTCGCCTTCGCGTACAGGGCGCTTGCCTGGACGGCCGGGGTGAGGGCGGGGTTCAGGCGGAGCGTCACGGGTTCGCCGTCGAACCCCTCCACGACCACCGCGGAGGCGCCCCGGGGGATGTCCGCGATTCGCGCGAAGATGAGGTCGGCCTGGGATTGGATCTCCGGCCAGAGCCGCGCCTCGGCTTCGGCCGACGCGAGCGCGGCAAGCGCCCGCTCCCGTCGGGCGAGGGCGCGTCCCAGTTGCGCGGCCTGATCGCGGGCCACTGCTGCCCCCAGGCGCTCTTCGAGCTCGAGGTCGAGTGCCTGCCAGAACGCGGGGAAAGTGATGCGGGGCTCACCGAGCTCCTGCCGGGGGAAGAAGCTCACAACGGTCCCCTTGGGCGTGGCGTAGACGTACCCCCTCGGCGAGAGGGAGAGGAGGCGCGAGGCGAACTGGACCAGCTCTTCTCGCGCGGGGGCGTGGCCGAACTGCTGAGCGGCGGCCTGGCGGAGGCCCGGCCCGAGACCTGTTTCGGGTTCGTCGGGGGTGGAGAAGTCCACGGGGCGCAGGTCGCCCCCGCGGAACGCGAGGGCCCGGCCGTCCCGGGCGAGAATGAACAGGTTACCTTGGCGCGGGCGGAGGTCGAGGACGAGGTCGGACTCGGGGAACCGCAGCCGAAGGACGCGGTCCAGGCCGGCCTGATCGAGCGCGAGGAGGGGCTGGCCAGTGAGGCTGCGCAGACGAACACAGAACGGCGGCGGCGAAGGGGGAGCGGGCGGACGGAGGGCTGTCCTGTGAAACGCCTTCCCGCCGGGGTCGAGCGCAAGGGCCCCGCTTGGGCGGTAGAACCGGAGGAAGAACACGTCCCCCACCTGGTGAACCTTTGACAGGCGCGCCCCGATCAGGTCCCTGGCCTCCTCGATCGCCTTACGGAGCTCGATCCCCTCCACGCGGTGATGTTACCGGGGCGGAGGGGCCGGCAGAGGTGCCCCATGGAGTTCCACCCCGGGAGGCCCTCCCCAGCGCTGCGCCGCCCGAGGTGTACGCACTAGCCCACGGGGGCCCCTAAGGCCTCCCCGATCCGGTTGACCGCTTCCCCCCGGCCGCCAAAGGCCACGGAGCGTCCGGGCCAACACCCTGACGCCTGCTACGCCCAGTCACCGGGGCACGTTGGCACGGAGGGAGTCTAGACGCAGCCCCAACCGGGGTCCCCCTCGGTCGAACGGTTCCTGGGCCAGAGGAAGTCGAAAGTCGCGCATTCCTTTCCCCAGGGAACCCTTTCCACTGGGACCCTCGATGGCTATACTCCTGCTATGACGCGGCACCCGGCCGCTGGTCTGCCGAAGCCGACCGGGTGTTGAGGTGTGCAAGGGAGGAGAGGATGGGTGGAAAGCAGATCCTGGCGGCGATGGGTATTGTGGCGGGGGCAGGGCTTCTCACGGGGTGCTGCCTGTTCAGCGGCAATCCGACGGTGACGATCGTGGGGCCGACGACGGCGACCGTGGGCCAGCCGGTCACGTTCATGGCCCAGGCCACCGGTGGTGGGGGGACGTACACCTACGTCTGGATGGGGGCCATGGGACAGGGCGCCATGGCTACCGCAACGTTCACGTCTCCCGGTCAGCAGGTCGTCATGGTGACGGTGACCGACAACTGCGGAAAGACGGCGTCCGCGCAGTGGACTGTGACCGTCACCGGTGACAGCCCAAGTGGAAACCTAAGCGGCATGTGGAGCGGAACGATCTACGATAACCGAGGGGACTCAATGCAGTTTTCGCTTCAGTTGACCCACGTGGGAACGAATGTCACTGGAACAGCATATGGGGGTGGATTGAGCTCGTCCGGGAGCGGTTCCTATGCTGCCGGGCAGTTCCAGTTCCAGTTCCAATGGTGGCGCACTTCGACGATCGTGACACTTGTGGGGACCTACAACGCTGGTGCGAACGAGCTTTCCGGTGACTGGATGGTCGGCGGATTGCGCGGAGGAACGTGGCGGGTTCGCCGCTAGCACTGCCGGGCTGGTTGGCGTGTTGAGGAAGGGCGGGGCCCGAAGAGATCCGCGGGCTGCTGTTCCTTGCGCCCCGTGCGGCTTCCGGTAAGCTACTCGCACCGGCCGGCGTAGCTCAGCAGGCAGAGCAGCCGCTTCGTAAGCGGCGGGTCGGGGGTTCGATTCCTCCCGCCGGCTCAAGGAGACAGCCTCGAGTTGGGAAATCCTGGGTTCTCGACTTGAGACCATTAACCTGAGCCCTACGGCTGTTTCTCTGGGGTGAGCGCGTATGGACAAGGGCACGTATCGGGTCAAGACCGGATTCGCGGAGATGTTCAAGGGCGGGGTGATCATGGACGTCACCACCGCCGACCAGGCCCGCATTGCCGAGGAGGCGGGGGCGGTGGCGGTGATGGCCCTCGAACGCGTCCCGGCCGACATCCGCGCCCAAGGGGGCGTGGCCCGGATGGCCGATCCGGTGCGTATCAAGGAGATCCAGGCCGCGGTCTCGATCCCGGTCATGGCCAAGGCGCGGATCGGCCACACCGCCGAGGCGCGGGTCCTCGAGGCCCTCGGGGTGGACTTCATCGACGAGAGCGAGGTCCTCACCCCAGCCGACCCGTTCCATCACATCGACAAGTGGGGGTTCAAGGTCCCGTTCGTCTGCGGGTGCCGCGACTTGGGCGAGGCGGCACGGCGGATCGCGGAGGGGGCGGCGATGATCCGCACCAAGGGCGAAGCCGGGACGGGAAACGTGATCGAGGCCGTCCGCCACATGCGCCTTCTCAACGACCAGATCCGCCGGCTGAGCGGGATGTCCAAGGCGGAACTCGTGACCTACGGAAAGGAGCTCGGCGCGCCAGCGGAGATTCTGGAGCTCGTCCAGGCGGAGGGGCGGCTCCCGGTGGTCAACTTCGCTGCCGGTGGAATCGCCACCCCAGCGGATGCGGCCTTGATGCGGATGCTCGGCTGCGATGGCGTGTTCGTGGGCTCGGGGATCTTCAAGAGCGCAGACCCGGAGAGACGGGCGAAGGCGATCGTCCTCGCCTGCACCCACTACGACGACCCCGAGCTCCTGGCCGAGGTCTCCGCGGGCCTGGGCGAGGCCATGCCCGGCCTCGCGATCGAGGACATCCCCGACCGGGAGCTCATGCAGCACCGATGACGATCGGGGTCCTCGCGGTCCAGGGCGACGTGCGGGAGCACCTGCGCACCCTGGGCCGAATCGGGGTGACGGGGCGCCCGGTACTGAGGCCGGATCATCTGGTGGGACTCGACGGGATCATCCTCCCCGGGGGCGAGTCCACGGCGATGTGGCGCCTGATGACCCGCACTGGGCTTGCCGCGTCGCTTCAAGAAGCCCTGGCGAGCGGCCTGCCGGCGTTTGGGACCTGCGCCGGGATGATCCTTCTCGCCCGCGAGATCACGAACTGGCCGGAGACGTACTTCGGCGTCCTCGACATCGCGGTGGAGCGAAACGCCACCGGCCGCCAGGTGGACTCGTTTGAGGGTCGGGTGGCGGCCAACGGCCTGGGCGAGCTGCCGGCGGTGTTCATCCGCGCGCCGCTCGTCCGACGGGCCGGCCGGGCGGTGGAGGCCCTCGCGTGGCTCGGCGAAGCTCCTGTCCTCGTTCGGGAGGGCCGGGTCCTTGCCGCGAGCTTCCACCCGGAGCTCACCGGTGACCCGCGGGTCCACGAGTTGTTCATTCACATGTGTCGGAAGGGGGAACGATGAAGGCACGCGTAGCGATCAACGGATTCGGGCGGATTGGGCGGATTGCCCTGCGCATCATCGCGAAGAACGGCTGGCCGGTGGAGGTGGTCGGGATCAACGACCCGTTCCTCCCCGTTCCCACGGCAGCCCACCTCCTCCGCTACGACACGGTGTACGGGCGGGCCCCGTTCCCGGTCCGGGGGGAGGGCGGTGATCTCGTCGTGGACGGCCGGGTAATCCCGTTCCTCGCCGAGAAAGAGCCGGGGATCCTCCCCTGGGCGAAGCTCAAGGTGGACGTGGTGATCGAGTCCAGCGGCGCGTTTACGGATCCCGACAAGGCCGAAGCCCACCTCAAGGCTGGCGCCAAGCGGATCGTCCTCTCCGCCCCGCCGAGCGGCCCGCGCAAGAACGAGGTCCTCCAGATCCTGTGGCGGGTAAACGAAAACCAGTTCCTGGACAAGGGGAAGCCGGCGATCGTCTCCGCCGCCTCCTGCACCACGAACTCGCTCGGACCGGTCGTCAAGGTCCTCCACGACACGTTTGGGATCGAGCACGGGTTCCTAACCACGGTCCACGGCTACACCGCCGACCAGCGCCTCGTGGACGCACCCCACAAGGACCTCGCCCGGGCGCGAGCCGCGGCGGCGAACATCGTTCCCACGTCGACCGGTGCTGCTCGGTCCATCCCCGCGATCTTCCCCGACCTGAAGGGGAAAATGGACGGGATCGCCACGAGGGTTCCCGTCCCCGCGGGATCCGTGTCCGACTTCACAGCAACCCTCCGCCGGGCGCCTGGAGGGACGGCGGAGGACGCGGTGGCTGCTGTGAACCAGGCGTTCGCGGAGGCGGCCCGGGGGCCCCTCGGGGAGGTCATGCTCGTGACCTCCGATCCGATCGTGTCCTCGGACGTCCTGGGTGAGCCCCACTCCTGCGTTGTGGCCACCGCGTACACGATGGCCCTTCCCCAGGCACCGGCGGTGGTCAAGATCCTCGCGTTCTACGACAACGAGTGGGGCTACACAGCGCGGCTACTCGATGTGGCGACGTTCGTGGCCTCATAGGGCGACGCGGCTTGCCGGAGGGGCGGTTGGCCTCCTGTTCCGCCCGGCCTGCTTCCTCTGTGGCGGTGCGGTGGAAGGTCTGGCCGCGGTGTGTGGGGCGTGCCTTGACGGGCTCCCCCGGTGGGGAGAGGCCGTGTGCGCGGTGTGCGGGGTGGGGATCGAGGCTGGCCTCGACCTGTGTCGGGCGTGCGCGGTGGAGGGCCGGCCCTACGCCTGGGCGCGCACGATCGGCCCGTACGAGGGGCCGCTGCAGCGGGTGATCCAGGCCCTGAAGTACGAGGGCGAGCGCGCCCTCGCCCGACCGCTGGGCCGGATCCTCGCCCAGTTGGCGAGTGACGCTGCTGAGCCTCAGATCGTGACGTGCGTCCCCCCCGACCCGCGGCGGCTCCGGGAACGGGGCTACCACCCCGCCGAGATCCTGGCCCGGTCCGTCGCGCGGGACCTCGGTGTGCGGTTCAGCTCGCTCCTCGTCAAGCGTCGGCCCACCCCGCCCCAGGTCGGTCGACCGCGGGAGGAGCGAAGGCAGGCGATGCACGACCTGTTCGCGGCGCGCTGGCGCGGCCATGGGACGGCGGTCCTGGTGGTGGACGACGTGATCACGACTGGGGCGACGGCGGCGGAGGCAGCACGGGCCCTCGGAGCTGCCGGGTTCGGCGAGGTCGGCGTTCTCGCCTGTGCGAGCGCCGTGCCGGAGAGGGAGGTCTAGGTGGAGTTCAAGCGTCTCGTCCTGGGGCCCCTGCGGACGAACGGCTACGTCCTCACCGCCGACGGGGAGGCGGCGGTGGTGGACCCCGGAGATGGCGCCCCCTCGATTGCCGAGGCGTGGCGGGGCCAGAGGCTCCGCTACATTCTCCTCACCCACGGCCACTTCGACCACGCCGACGGGGCGGAGGTCATCCACCTCCACACCGGCGCTCCGATCCTCTACCACCCCGACGAGAAGACCACGTTCTGGACGATGGGCCGTCAGCCGCCCCCCTTGGGCCGCCCGCTCGCCGATGGAGACCGTCTTCCGCTGGGAAACGACGAGCTTTTGGTGTGGCACCTCCCCGGCCACTCGCCGGGTTCGGTCGCCTTTCTCTGGGAGAAGGGAAGGGTGGCCGTCGTGGGCGACGTTCTGTTCGCCCGATCCGTGGGCCGGTCTGACCTCCCGGGCGGGTCGTGGGACGTTCTCAACCGCTCCCTGGCCCGCCTCCTCACCTTGGACGACACCTGGCGGATCCTCCCCGGCCACGGCCCGGCGACCGAGATCGGCCGGGAACGCCAGGCCAACCCGTACCTCCGGGGGGTGGGTGATGCCCGGACCTGAGGTTGAGGCGATCAAGGCCCGGCTGAACATCGTTGAGCTCATTGGGCGGTACGTGGCGCTCAAGCCCTCCGGCCAGAGGTTCAAGGGACGGTGCCCGTTCCACCCCGACGACACCCCGTCGTTTCTCGTCTCGCCCGATAAGGGCCTCTGGCACTGCTTTGGCTGCCACGCCGGGGGCGACGCGATCGGGTTCCTGATGAAGATCGAGCGCCTATCGTTCCCCGAGGCGCTCGCTCGGCTGGCGGGCGAGCTCGGGATCGAGCTCCGGCCCGAGGGCGGCGAGGGGAGGGCAAGGCTTCTCCAGATCAACCAGGAGGCCGCCCAGTACTTCGCCCGGGAGCTCCGCCAGCCGTCGGGAAAGAAGGCCCGTGACTACCTCCTCGGCCGTGGCCTCGGAGCTGAGGTATGGGAGAAGTACATGCTTGGCTACGCCCCCGAGGGGTGGGACGGGCTGGTCCGCGCCTTGGGCCGGGCGGGGCTCGACCGGCTCCGGGAGCTTGGGCTCGTCATCGCTGGGGAGAAAGGGTACTACGACCGGTTCCGCGACCGGGTCATGTTCACGATCTGCGACGACCAAGGTCGGCCCGTGGCGTTTGCCGGCCGGAGCTTCGCCGGCGACCCGAAGTACGTGAACGTCCCCAACACCCCGCTCTTCACCAAGGGAACCCTGCTCTATGGGCTCGACCGGGCGCGGGATCCGATCCGCCGAACGGGCCGCGCTGTCCTCGTCGAGGGGTACACGGACGTGATCAGCTTCCAGATCGCGGGGATCGGGGAGACGGTGGGTTCGATGGGTACGGCCCTCACCGACGCCCAGGCGCGGCTCCTCGCGCGGCACACGGATCGGGTGGTTATCGCCTACGACCGGGATGCGGCGGGGGAGGCGTCTGCCCTGCGGGGGCTCGTGATCCTTCGGGGGGCCGGGCTGCAGGTCGAAGTGGCGGTGCTCCCTCCCGACGAGGACCCCGACTCCCTCGTCCGCAGCCAGGGAGCGGAGGCGGCGCAGGCGGTTCTCGCAGCGGCGCTTCCCTTTCACCGGTTCTTCGTCGAGGCGCTGGCCCGCCGCCACGACGTGGGCGCGGTCGAGGGGAAAGAACAGGCCCTTGTGGAGGCGAAGTCGTTCTGGCCTGAGATCCGAAGCGTTCCCCTCCAACACGAGCTCGCCAGGGAGCTGGCGGGGCTCCTCTCCCTGCGCGAAGAGGAGGTCTGGCGGTACCTCCAGGGCAACGCCCAGCCCTCTCGGCCCCAGTTGGAGGCGGTGCGCGTAGGACCCGAAGAGCACTTCCTCCACTTCCTCCTCGAGGGGAAGCTCCCCGATCGCGTTCTGGAGGACCTTGACCTCGTGGGGTTTCGCCCCGAATATCGTCCGGTCGTGGAAAAGTGGGTGGAGATGTGGCAGCGGGGCCGGCGACCAACGGCTGAGGAGCTGGCCGGGGCGCTTCCTCCGGATCAGGCGTCGGCTCTGACCCGACTCGCGCTCCTCGATGTTCCGTTTTCCGACACAGCGCAGGCCGTCGAGGACGCAGTGACCCGGTTCCTGTACCTCCCGCGGTTGAGCCGTCGGATGGAGGGAGTGCGGAAGCGCCTCGCCCAGGCCGAGGAGGCGGGGGACCGGACGGAGGTCGAGCGGCTGAACTCCGAGCTGCAAGCTCTGTGCCAGGAGCGGATCCGGCTCCTGCGAAGGAGGTGACGATGCCCGATGAGGCGGAGGTCGTCCCCGCAGAGGCCCGCGAGCCGGGGACGGTAGCCGAGAACGAAGATCTGACAGACCTGATCCCGCTCATCGCCGAGCTGGCGGAGACGGAGCCCGACGACGAGCCCGCCGAGCGTGGCCGCGATCCGGTGCGCACGTACCTCCGGGAGATCGGCCGGGTGCAGCTCCTCACCCGTGAGGACGAGGTGGAGCTTGCCCAGAAGATCGAGGCCGGCACGGCGGCCCTGGAGGAGCTGAACCAGGGGGGCGTCGATCTGCAGCGAAAGGCTGAACTGGAGAGGATCGTCCACGAGGGCGACGCGGCGCGGGAACGGCTCGCCGTGTCCAACCTGCGGCTCGTCGTCTCGATCGCCAAGCGGTACATGCACCGCGGCCTCTCGTTTCTCGATCTCATCCAGGAAGGCAACATCGGGCTCATGCGGGCGGTGGAGAAGTTCGACTGGCGCAAGGGCTACAAGTTCTCCACCTACGCCACGTGGTGGATCCGCCAGGCAATCACCCGCGCCATCGGGGACCAGGCGCGGACGATCCGCGTTCCCGTCCACACGATGGAGGCCGTCCAGGAGCTGGCGCGACTGCGACGGGAGTACATCCGGGAGCACGGGGCCCCGCCGAGCTACGAGCAGCTGGCAGAACTCCTCGGGACGAGCGTGGAGCGGGTGAAGAAGATCGAGCAGGCGGCGGCGTTCACGACGTCGCTTGAGCGTCCCCTGTCGGACGATGACGACGACACGCTGGGCGACTTCATCGCCGACGTCTCGGCCCAGTCCCCGGTGCGGGAGGCCCTCCGGGCCAAGCTGCGGGACGAGCTCCGGGAGGCCCTCGCCGAGCTTGAGCCCCGGGAGCGGGAGATCCTCGAGCTCCGCTACGGGCTCCTCGATGGCCACCCCCGCACGCTCAAGGAGGTGGCCAGCCACTTCGAGATCACCCGGGAGCGGGTGCGGCAGCTGGAGCTGAAGGCCCTGGAGAAGCTGAAGTACCCCGCTCGGCACCGGTCGCTGCGGTCCCTCCAC
>CAKZSO010000005.1 GCA_937921255.1 Candidatus Bipolaricaulota bacterium | reverse complement strand
AACGAGCCTGCCCCCCTCGATCACCGCGACCCCGAACCGGCGGGGGTCCTCCACCCGGCGCAGGCTGACCACCGCCGCGGGGTTCCGGGAGCAAAACACGTCCACCACGCCCGTGACCCCCTCCTGGAGGAGGTTGTCCCCAAGGTAGACGAGGAAAAGGTCGTCGCCCACAAACCGTTCAGCGCAGAGGACGGCGTGGGCGAGGCCCTTGGGCTCGGGCTGAAGGATGTACTCCAGGCGGAGGCCCAGGTGACTTCCGTCCCCCAGGCGGTCGCGAAACGGGCGCTCCACCCCGGGGCCCACCACGATCCCGACCTCGGCAATCCCGGCCTCCCTCACCGCCGCCAGGGCGTGCTCCACCACCGGCCTTCCCGCCACGGGGAGGAGGTGCTTGGCCTGGGTGTAGGTGAACGGCCGCAGCCGGGTTCCCTCCCCTCCGCACAGGACAACGGCCTTCATCGTGAAGCCCATTCTAGCCAAAACCCCGATCCCCGCGCCCCGGACGTTGGGGTAGGCTTGGGGCCATGAAGACGACGATGCCGTTGCTTGCCGCTCTGGTTGCGGCCGCGTGTCTGGCCTGGGGCGCACCCCCTCCCCGCCTCCCGGAGGGGGGCGCCTCCCTATGGGAGGACCGCTGGAACCCAGCCAGCCTCAACCAGCTCATCGCGCTGTGCGAGGCCGACCTCGCCGCGAGCCCCGGGGATCCAGGGCGCCTGGCACTCCTCGCCCAGCTCTGGTACGAGCGGTCGGTCCACGTCCCCGAGTCGGAGAAGGAGCCCACGCTGCGCCGCGCCGCGGACTACGGGTTCCGGTCGCTCGGGCTCTCCGGGTTCGAGGAGGGATCGCGGCTCGCGGACCCCGACCTCCGCGCGGTCCTCGCTCGGGCTTCTGACCCGGCGACGATCCTCTGGACCGCCCACAGTTGGGGGCTCCTCCTCGGGCGGATGAACCCGTTCTCGGCGTTCTTCGGGATCTCGAAGATCCGGATGATGTACGAGCGGGTGATCGAGCTCGACCCGAGCTACTACGGGGGGTCGGCCCCCCAGGCCCTGGGCGCGCTCCTCGCGAACCTCTCCGACTACGGGATCCTGTTTGGGGTGAAGCTCGCCGACGCCAAGTTCAACTTCGAGTGGGCGATCCTCCTCGACCCCACCTACCTCGAGAACCACATCGCCTATGCCTGGGAGTACGCCCGGCGGGCGAAGGACCGGGCGCTATTTGAGGACCTCCTGCGCCATGTGCTCGAGGCTCCAATCGGCGATTGGCCGTTCTGGAACCGCCACGCCAAGGAGAAGGCCGCCGAGTACCTGGCCGAGGTGAGTCGGCTGTTCAGGTGAGGGCGGGGAGGACGGCCCGCGGCCCGGCGCCATCTCCGACGACGACAAACGGGATCCCGTACGCCCGCTCGAGGGGGCCGGGGGAGACCACGTCGTGGGGATCGCCCTGGGTGAGAATCTGCCCGTGGGCGAACAGGGCCACCCGGTCGGCGTAGAGGAGGGCGTTGTTCGGGGAGTGGGAGGTGACCGCCACCCCGAGGCCCCCCCGTACGAGCTCACCCGTGGCCTGGAGGACCCGGTGCTGGTTCGCTGGGTCAAGGTGGGCGTCGGGCTCGTCGAGGAGGAGAAACGCCGCCCCCTGGGCCAGGCCCCGAGCGACGAGGACAAGCCGCCGCTCCCCGCCGCTCAGGGTGTAGTAGGGCCGGCTCCGGAACCCGTCGAGCCCGAGCTCCCCAAGGGCCTCGTCGGCGGCCCTCCGGTCGTTGGCGCTCGGCTGGCTGAGGAGTCGGACGTAGGGCGCGCGGCCCATCAGGACCACCTCCCACGCCGTAAAGTTGAACGGCGGCTCGTGGAACTGGGGAACGTACCCCACCGCCCGCGCCCGCTGTCGGGGAGAGAACGCGGCGAGCGGCCGGTCGTCCAGGGAAACGGCCCCCTTCTGCGGGGCGCGCAACCCGCCCAGGCAGTCGAGGAACGTCGTCTTCCCGCTCCCGTTGGGCCCAAGCAGGAACACCGTCTCGCCGGAGCGGATCTCGAGCGAGACCCCCTGGAGGACGGGCCTCCCCGGGACGTAGGCGTAGGCGAGGCCCTCCGCCCAGAGCCTCATCGCCACCCTCCCCGCTCACGGAGAAACCGGAGGAACAGGACGAGGAAGAGCGGGGCCCCAAGAAGCCCGGTGAGGACCCCGAGCGGGATCTCCGCCGTGAGGAGCGTCCGGGCCATCGTGTCGAGGACGACGACGAGCGCCGCCCCGAGCCCGGCCGCCGCGGGGAGAAGCCTCGCGTAGTCCGGGCCCACAGCCGCCCGCGCGGCGTGGGGAACAAGCAGCCCGACCCACCCCACCATCCCGCTCACCGAGACCGCCGAGGCCACGAGGAGCGTCCCCATCCCCACCACGAGGAACCGCATCGGCCGCACCCGGACCCCGAGGGCCTCACCCTCCTGATCGGCGAGGGTGAGGAGGTTCAGCCGCCACCGGGCGAGGAGGAAGAAGGTGAGCCCGACCCCCGAGGCCAGCCCCAGCGGGAGGAGGTCGTGAACCCGCACCGACCCCAGCCCCCCGAGGAGCCAGTACGTGATCGCGGGCAGCGTCCCCAGCGGGTCGGCGGTGTACTTCACGATCCCGAGGACCGCGGACAGGAACGAGTCCACGAGCACGCCGGCGATCACCAGGACGAGAACCCCGGCCCCGAACGCCCACCCGAGGAGGGCGGTCAGCCCGACCCCGACGACCCCCCCGGCAAAGGCGAGGGCCTGGATCACCCCCGGCTGGGGGTAGAGGAGGAGGGCAAGAGCCGCCCCGAGGCCGGCCCCGGAGCTCACGCCGAGGAGCCGCCCCTCCACGAGCGGGTTCCGGAACACCCCCTGGTACACGGCCCCAGCCACGGCGAGGTTCGCCCCGACCAGGGCGGCCGCCCCGATCCGCGGGAGCCGGATCCGGAGGATGAGCTGCCGGACGATCTCCGCCACCTCGCCCCCTGTGAGGGCGGCAAACACCTCCCCGGGCGCAATCGGGTACCGCCCGACCATCAGGGCCGCGAACGCCACCGGCAGGGGGAGGAGGAGGAACGCCCAGGTCAGGCGGGGGCGCGTCACTTCGCGAGGACCGCCGAAACCACGTCGGGCGCGAGCTCAACCCCGTAGAACTCCCGGTAGAACCGGACGACCTCGGAGACAAGGTCGAGGCCGGTCGCCCCGGGGTGGAGGGTTTCGACGAGCCACAGGAGCCCAAGGACGACCTCCGGGCCAGGGATATCCCACGGAGCGAAGAACTCCGGGAACCGGTACACCCGCCCGGTACGGACTGCGGTCACCACACCCCAGATCGGGTCGGCGAAGAAGTCGGCCGGCCTGGCCCGGCTGTAGGCCGGGACGAGCACGACCTCGGGGTCCCAGAGGAGCACCTGCTCCACGTCCACCCGCTGCCAGAACAGCCCCGGCCGGGGAGCGAGAGCGACTCCGAGCGGAAGTCCGCCCGCGAGCTCGAGGATGACGTTTTGTATCACATCCCCGGCGTAGACGTTCGACATCGTGTAGGCGGCGAAGTACACCCGCGGCCGCGGGGCCTGACCCGCGGTCGCGGACGACACGGTGGCGACGAGGTCCCAGAACCGGCCCACGAGGTCGAGGGCCCGCTCCTCCCGCCCTAGGACCCGGCCGGTGAGGAGGAGGGCCTCGGCGATCCCGTCCAGGGTCTCGGGGTAGTACAGCACGGTGGGGATCCCAACCTCGGCCAGGAGCGCCGCCAGCCCCTCCCCGTGGACGACCGAGCTCGCGATCACGACGTCCGGCCGGAGGGCGACGAGCGCCTCCACCGTCGGCTTCACGGGGAGCTCCTTGGTCTGGTACCCCGGGTCGAGCTCCGCCAGGGCTCCTTGGGCCAGGGGTTCGGTGGGCAAGCTCGCGTAGTACGCCCCGACGAGGCGATCGGCAGCCCCGAGGACGTACACCATCCAGCTTGCCCCGCTGTGGAGGGACACGACCCGCTCGACCGAGGGGGGGAGCTCGACCTCCCGGCCCACCTGGTCCACGACGCTTCGGCCCGCAAGGGGGAACGAGACGAACGCCAGAAGGAGGACCGCCCGCCCGATCATGGCCCGATGATAGCCGCGAGCTCCTCGTCGGAGAGCGCGACCCCGTAGAACTCGCGGTAGAAACGGGCCGCGTACTCCGCAAGCGGCCGCGGGAGGGCGCCGGGGTGGAGGAGCCCGGCGAGCCAGACGATCCCGAGCGCCGACTCGGGGATCGGGTTGTCCCACGCAAACAGGAGCTGGGGCATCTTGTAGACGCGGCCCGACCTCACCGCGCGGACACCTCCGAACACGGGGTCGTCGAGGAAGCTCGCCGCGGTCGCCACCCCGTACGAGGCGATGACGATCACGTCGGGGTCCCAGAGGAGCACCTGCTCGGGACTCACGTTCTGCCACGCCGTCCCGGGAAGGTCGCGGGCCGCCGGCTCCCCGCCGGCGAGCGTGATGAGCTGGGCCTGGTACATCCCCGTCGCGGCCACCCGGAGGGGCTCCGTGCCCACGAACAGAACGCGCGGTCGCGCGTCCGGGCGAACGGCTTGGCTGGCCACGGCCAGTACCTCGTCGAAGAACACAACGAGCCGACGGCCCTCGTCCTCCCGGCCGAGGATCCGGCCCGTGAGCTCCGTTGCCTCACGGACCGCGGCGAACGTCTCCGCGGCGTAGATCACCGTGGGAACTCCGACGTCCCCGAGGAGGTCGGCGAGCCTCAGGTGGCGGGTTCCGCCCACGACGAGGTCCGCCCGGAGGGCCACGACCGTCTCCGCGGTCACGTCACCGGGGAACCCCTTCGCCTCCCACTCGGGGTCGATCCGGGCCATGATCCCCCGGGCGATGGGCGACTCGGGAATCCCCAGGTACCGCGCCCCGACCACGCGGTCCCCCGCCCCCAAGGCGTACAGGTAGGCCGTGGCCACCCCGAAGGCGCTCGCCACCCGCGTGGGCGACTCAGGCACCTCCACGACACGGCCCGCCTGATCCACCACCGCACGGGCCCCGGCCCACCCGCCGGGCACGAGTGCGGCCACCACCAGGACAACACCAACTGCCTTCATCGTTCCTCCTTCCGACCGAACAGATCCGCGAGTTCGTCGAGCCAGGTCAGCCCTCCGTCCACCTGCCACAGCCGATGCCGGCGCACCGCCTCGCAGAAGGGATCCCCACCCGTGTTTTGAGCGAGGATCCGGTCGCGCCGGCGGCGGAGGACGTCCCTCTCCTGGGCCACGTAGCGCGGGAGTTGCTCGGGGGCAAGCCGGGCGAGGAAGTAGAGCCGAACGAGGTACCTCCCCCGTGCGCGTCGGCCCGAGGTCGGGCCCGAGAGGAGCCAGCTCCGGAACCGATTCTTCCCGGCCTCCGTAAGGGCGTACACCCGGCGTGGGGGAGCATCGGGGACCTCCTCCAGGGCAGCGACCACCTCCCCCCGTTCCTCGAGGCGGCGGAGCGAGGCGTAGAGCTGACTCGAGGCGATGCGCCACGCCGGGCCGATCTCCTCGCGGACCCGCCGCCGCAGGTCGTAGCCGTGGGCCGGCCCCGCCGTGAGCATCCCGAGCACGAGTTCGTCCATCGTTGCCACTATTCCATCATGGAATAGAGAGGTGAGACTACCCCAAGGGCGGCCGTCGGTCCACTACAATGGGTGGCCCCGGAGGTGACGATGGCGGACGGTTCGATGAAGGAGTGGACGGTCGAGCGGTTCCTGGACGCGGTAGCGTCGGACGCGCCGGTGCCGGGCGGGGGAGCGGTGGCTGCGTTCGCCGGAGCAGCGGGATCCGCTCTCGTCCACATGGTGATCGCCCTCGCCGCGCGGCGGGCGAAGGACGGGGCTGACCAGCCGGCGCTGGCCTCCCTCTCGGACCGGGCCCGGGCCCTTCGGGAGCGGTTCGCAAACCTCGCCGACGAGGACGTCGCCGCCTACGGGCAGGTGGCCGAGGTCCTGTCCCTCCCCCGCTCGACCGACGTTGAGCGCGCCGCGCGACGAGCGAAGCTCCAGGAGGCGCTGACCCGGGCGGCCGCGGTCCCCCTCGAAACCGCCCAGGCAGCGGTGGAGGCCCTCCGCCTGGCGGCCGAGGCCGCCCCGCTCACTCCGCGGGCCGCCCAGAGCGACCTCCTGACCGCGGTCCAGCTCGCCTACACCGCCTGCTGCTCTGCCCTCGCCAACGTGGACGCCAACGCCCTCGCCCTCGAGGACACCCCGTTCCGCAGGGAGCTCGCCCGGGCCCACGGGGAGACCCTCGCCGCGGCGCGGGAGCTGCACCGTGCTCTCCTCGACCCACTTCTGGCGTCGCTTGGGAAGTGGCGCCCGCCCAGTACTCCCCTCGTACCTGCTTGACGTCTGAGCGATCTACAGCTATAAGACGATCGCAATCATAGGGGAGGGCCCCAAGAGGAGGCAGCGGATGAACCGAAGGGTGCGAGGGGTGGCTCTGGCCATTGTGTGCTGGGCCGCAGTGACGCAGGGGACAACGTGGTCCGTGTGTCCAGAAGGGTGCGCGTTCGCCGATCTCCAGGAGGCGGTCGCCGCGGCGGCACCGGGCGACACGGTCCTCATCGAGCCCGGCACCTACGCAGGCGAAGTGTGGCTGAAGAAGCCGCTCGACCTCCGGGGGACCGGTCCCGAGCCAAGCGTGATCGAGGGTCAGGTGTACATCCTTGGAACGTCCCAGGTCACCTTGTCCGGCCTCACGGTCCGCGGCGGGGTCCGCATCGAGGACAGCGCGGGCGTGTCCGTCTCCGACTGCACCGTTGAGGGAGCGGGGGGGATCACGCTGCGCAGCGCCTCGGCCACCCTCCGGGCGACCACGGTCCGCGGGGCGGACGGTCACGGGGTCCTCGTCACCCTCGGCTCGCGGGCGCTCGTCATGGACAGCACGGTCACCGGGTCCCAAGGCGACGGAATCCACGTCGCGGCCTCGATGGCCGACATCCGCGGCTGCCAGGTGCACGAAAACGCGGGGTACGGAATCTGGGCCGACCCCCACTCCACGATCGCTGGCCAGACCACACTCGACGCGGTCAAGGGCAACGGGCGAGGGACCCTTGGAGGGGCTGCGCGCGCCCTGGACCGAGATCCGCCTCCCGCGCCCACCTCCCTGGCCGCCACTCCCGCGGATTGGACCCGCGACGCGATCGCCATCGCCTGGGGCGCGCCGGAGGACCTGACCGGGATCGCCGCCGCCTGGTACGCGATCGGGACCCCACCCCGGGGTCCATCCGACGGAAGCCGGGCCACGGGGAACCCGTTCATCGTTGTCTCGCCCCCCGAGGGGAGAAGCACCCTGTACGTTTGGCTCGAGGACGGCGCCGGGAACCGAAGCGAGAAGAACCTCGCTGAGGTGACGATCCTCTCCGACCGCACCCCCCCGACCGGCGAGGTTGAGGCTAACGGAAGCGCCCGCCACGTGTTCACAACGGCGGTCACGCTCGCCATCCAGGCGACCGACCTCGCCGGCGACGGCCCCGGAAGCGGCGTCGCCTCGATGCGTCTCTCGAACGACGGGAAGACGTGGAGCCCTTGGCAGGCGTTTGAGCCGACCGCAAGCTGGGACCTCACCCGGTTCGGCGGCTCGGCAGCCCCCGGGCCCAAGACCGTGTTCGTCGAACTCAGGGATAAGGCGGGAAACGTCGGTCGGGTTTCCACCCAGATCACCCTCGTCCAGAGCATCACCTCTGCGGAGGTCGTGCTCGCGGTGGCGTACGCGCCAGCAGGCGACCGGCTCGCGATCGGGCTCCCGAGCGGAGCGATCCGCA
Organism: Candidatus Bipolaricaulota bacterium; assembly: GCA_937921255.1. GTDB lineage: Bacteria > Bipolaricaulota > Bipolaricaulia > Bipolaricaulales > Bipolaricaulaceae > Bipolaricaulis. The sequence continues at coordinate 8,933 of CAKZSO010000005.1, read as the reverse complement.
TCCACGAGCAGGCCACCGGTCGCGAAGCTCTCGTCCTGCGGGGGCACACCGGCGGGGTGTACGCCCTCGCCTTCTCCTCCGACGGGCGGGCCCTCGTCTCGGGGTCGAACGACAACACGGTTCGAATCTGGGACCTCGCGGGCACGCGCGATCCGCGGGTGCTGCGCGGCCACACCGGGGGCGTGTGGTCGGTTGCGCTCTCCCCCGACGGCAAGCTCATTGCCTCCGGCGCCTCGGATGGCGCGGTGCGGCTGTGGGAGGCTGCCACGGGGAAGACCCTCCGCACCCTGACCGGGCACACGGGGCCGGTGCGGGCGGTCGCGTTCTCCCCCGATGGAAAACTGGTCGCCTCCGGAGGGGACGACCGGTCGGTGCGGACCTGGGAAGCAAGCTCCGGGAAGGCCAAGCACACGCTCGCCGAGCACCAGGGGGCGGTGCGGGCGGTCGCGTTCTCCCCCGACGGGAAGAACGTCGTCTCCGCAGGAGTTGACGGGAAGGTCGCCGTGTGGGACGCCGCCGCCGGGAAGCTCGTTCGGACGATCGTTGTCCCGGGGGCCACACTGCGGGCGGTCGCGGTCGCCCCGAACGGGAAAGCGATCGCCGCCGCCTCGGCCGCGGGCGCGGTCTACCTCTGGGACGCGGCCACCGGAAAGGAGCTCGACCTCCTCAAGGGCCACACCGCGCAGATCAACGGCCTTGTCTACGCCCCAGACGGCCGCACCCTCGCCTCGGGCGGGAACGACAGCGTGGTCCGGCTGTGGGAGGTCGGCCCGTAGAGCCTGGCTGGGAGAGAGGGATTCGAACCCCCACTAACGGGTCCAGAGCCCGTCGGCCTACCATTAGCCGATCTCCCAAGACGGAAGGATTCTAGCCCCCCCCGCAGGGAGTGGCAACTGTTGCGGTCCCAATTCCGTCCCCGGTACAATGAACCGATGGGACGGCGCTGGCCGTGCGCAGCAGGTACGTTCTACCCCGCCGATCCGCGGAAGCTCCGCGAGGAGGTCGAGGCGGCGCTGGGCGGGAACTCGGAGGGCCTCTCCCCCCCACGCAGCCTGGCCCGCCCGGTGGGGGCCCTCCTCCCCCACGCCGGGTACCGCTACTCGGGAAGGGTCGCTGGGAGGGGGTACCGTGTGCTCGCGTCGCTCGGCCGGCCGGAGGCGGTGATCGTCCTTGGCACCAACCACACCGGCCTCGGGGGGCCGATCACGGTTGGGGAGCCGGGCACGTGGGAGACGCCGCTCGGCGAGCTTCCCGTCCCGGACGAACTGAGCCGCGATGTCGCCCGCGCCCTCGGGGCTGAGCGATCGGACGTCCCGTTTTCCGACGAACACTCAGTCGAGGTCCAGCTCCCGTTCCTTCAGCACCTGTTCGGACCCGTGCCCACCGTCCCGGTCGTGGTTCAGCTTCTCGACCCCCCGGGAGCCAAGCTTGCCGGCGGGGCACTCGGGCGGCTCGTCGCCGACCGGCCCGTTGCCGTCCTCACCTCAAGCGACTTCACCCACTACGAGCCCGACCACGTGGCGCGGGAAAAGGACCGCCGGGCGCTCGCCGCAGTCCTGAACCTAGACCTGGCCGAGTTCTACGATGCCGTGGCCCGGTACCGGATCTCGATCTGCGGGGTGGGGGCGATCGCGCTCCTCCTCGCGGCGGCCCGGGAGGCGGGCCTGTGGGGGGCCGAGCTCCTCGACTACCGCACCTCGGGCGAGGTGGCGGGCCACCTCGATCAGGTCGTGGGGTACGCCGCTGTCCTGTTCCGAGAGGTGGACGACGTTGCGTAGCATGACGGGGTTCGGCCGGGCACGGGCCGCGCTCGGGCCGCACGCGGTGCAGGTGGACCTGCGCACGCTCAACCACCGGTTCCTCGAGGTCCGGGTGCGGGGACTGGCCGAGTTCCCCCTCCTCGCCCAGCGCTGCGAAGAGAGGCTCCGCGCGGCGTTCGTCCGTGGGTCGCTTGATCTCTACGTCCGTTGGGAGCCTGGAACCCGCGCGAAGCGGCTCGGGCTCGACGCGGCCCGGGGCTACCTCGAAGACCTCCGGAAGCTCCAGACGGAGCTTGGGCTCCCCGACCCGCCGCGGCTCGACCACCTCCTCGCCCTGGGGGTGTTTGCGGAGGCAGCTCCGGAAGAAGAGGAGGTGTGGCCGGCCTTGGAGCAGGCCGTGGCTGAAGCCGTGGCGGCGGTGGCCGCGGCGCGGGAGAAAGAGGGAGAGTCGCTCCGGGCGGCTCTCGCCCGCGAGGCGGAGGTACTTCGCGCGGCGGTCGCGGAGGCCGAGCACCTGGCCCCCGGGGCCCTCGATGAGGCGCGGGCCCGGATCGAGGCCCGGATCGAGGAGCTCGAGGTCGAGGCCGACCCGGCCCGGATCGAGACCGAACTCATCCTGTGGGCAGAGCGAAGCGACGTCCAAGAGGAGCTCGACCGGCTCAAGTCCCACCTCGGGAGGTTCGCGGCGCTCCTCGCCTCTGAGGTCCCGGTGGGGCGGGAGCTCGAGTTCCTCGCCCAGGAGATGGGGCGCGAGGCGGGGACGCTCGCGGCCAAGGCGCGATCGGTGGGGTTGGCCCAGGCCGCGGGAGCGATCCGGCTCGCGGTGGACCGGATTCGGGAACAGGCCCGGAACGTGGAATGAGCGACTTCCTCCCCCCGGGCTGGACCGTGCAAGAGGGACACGGGATCGGGCTCGTGATCGCTGGGCCGTCGGGAGCGGGGAAGTCGTCCGTGATCGCCGAGGTCCTGCGCCGGGACCCCACGCTTGCCTTCTCCGTGTCCGCAACCACCCGCCCCCGCCGGCCGGACGAGACCGACGGCCGCGACTACCACTTCGTCTCGGAACCGGAGTTCGATCGGTTGCTCAGGGCCGGCGACCTCCTCGAGTGGACTACGTACGGGGGGCACAGGTACGGAACCCCTCGCCACGAGGTCCTCTCCCGCCTTCTGGCCGGCCAGGACGTCGTGATCAACGTCGAGGTTCAGGGCGCGCTCGCCCTGCGCCGGGCTGGCCTCCCCCATCCCGTGGTCCTCGTGTTCCTCGTCCCCCCCAGCCGAGAGGAGCTCGTCCGCCGCATTCGGGGCCGCGGCACGGAGACTGACCAGACGCTCGCCGCTCGGCTGGCGATCGCCGACGCCGAGGTGCGCCAGATCCCCGAGTTCGACTACCTCGTGGTGAACGACACCCTCGACCAGGCGGTGAAGCGGGTCGAGGCAATCCTCACCGCGGAGCGGTGCCGCCTCCGGCGATGCTCGCCGTTGGCGTAGATCTGGTGCAGGTCGAGCGTATCTCCGCCCTCCTGGCGCGGAGAGGGGCGGAGCGGTTGGGGCGCCTGTTCACCCCCGCGGAGCTCGCTTACGCCCTGTCCGCACCACGTCTTGCCGCCCAGCGGCTGGCCGTCCGGTTCGCGGCCAAGGAGGCGCTGCGCAAGGCGCTCGGAGCTGCGATCCCGTTCCGCGAGATCGAGGTCGTGATGAACGACAAGCGGCCCTGCCTCGCCTGGCAGGGCCGCCTCTATCCTGTGTCTCTTACCCACACCGCGCGCCACGCGGCGGCGGTGGTGGCTTTCGACTCTACTCAGATCCCTCTTCCGTAAGCCCCTTCAGCCGCTCCCGCAACGTGAACGTCTCCCGGCCGGTCTGAGGGGTGAGGAAGCGGTCCTTCTCCACGTCCTCGACGTCCTCGGAGATCTTCTTGATCGAGAGCCGCACCTGGCGCTTCGACTCGTTGATCCCGATGATCTTTGCCGACACCTCTTGCCCAAGCCGGAGCGCCTCGGAGGGACTGGCGATCCGCTCCGGGGAGATCTCCGACACGTGGATCAACCCCTCAACCGCCGGGGTGATGCGGACGAACGCCCCGAAGTCCTTGATCTGGGTGATGGGACCGGAGACGACCGACCCCACGGAGTACTGCTCTAGGAACTCCTCCCACGGGTCCTGCTGGAGGGCCCGCAGGGACAGGCTGATCCGCCGCTCCTCCTCGTCCACCTTGAGCACGATCGCCCGCACGGTCTGCCCGGGGGCGAGCACCTCCTTGGGGTGCCCGACCCTCTGCCAGGAGATCTCGGAGATGTGGATGAGTCCCTCTACGCCCCGCTCGAGCTCCACAAACGCCCCGAAGTCGGTGATGTTCGTGACCTTGCCCTCGACAAGCGCGCCCCGCGGGTAGCGGTGGCCCACGTCGTCCCACGGGTCGGGCAACGCCCGGCGCAGGGACAGGCTGATCCGCTTTCGGTCCGCGTCAACCGCGAGGATCACCACCTCCACCTCATCGCCCTCGCTCACCACGTCCTTGGGGTGCTTGGGCGTGGTCCAGGAGAGCTCGGAGATGTGCACGAGTCCCTCCACGTCCTCCTCGAGCTCGACAAACGCGCCGAAGTCGGTGACGGAGACGACCTTACCCTTCACGCGGGCCTTGGGGGGGTAGCGTTCGGCGATCCCCTGCCACGGGTCCGGCCGCAGCCGCTTCATGGACAGCGAGATCCGCCCCTCCTCCCGATCCGCCTCGAGGACCATCACCTTCACCTTCTGGCCAGGCTCGAACTTCTCCGGAGGCGGCACGGGCACGTCCTTCCAGCAGATCTCGGTGCGGTGGACGAGGCCGTCGTGTCCGCCCACGTCCACGAACACGCCGAAGTCCACCACGCTCTTCACCGTCCCCTCGACCACGGTTCCCGGGGTCAGGGTGGCAAACAGGGCATCCCGCTCCTTCTCCTCGAGCTCCTTCAGGAACTCGCGGCGTGAGACGACGATGTTCCGGTTGCGACGGGAGAACTCGATGATCCGGAACTCGAGGTCCTTGCCCTTCAGCCGATCGATCTTGGTGGAGATGCCCTTCCCGAGGTGGGACGCCGGCAGGAACGCGCGGATGCCGCCCAGGCTGACGTTGTACCCGGCTTCCCCGACCTCGTCGAGGATCACGCCCGACACCGCGGCGCCCATCTTGTAGGCCCGCTCGAGCTCGCCGTAGCGCCTGGCGAGGTAGGCCTGCCGCTCGGAGATGAACACCGTTCCGTTCTCTTCATCGATGTAGGTGATGAGAACGTCGATCTCCTCTCCCGGCTGGGCGACCTCGCGGTGGGGGGCAAGCTCGCGCTTGGGGAGGACGGCCTCGGATTTGTACCCGATGTCCACCAGGACGTCCTGGCCCGCATCTTGGACCACACGGCCCCGCACCGTGTCCCCGCGGCTGAACAGCCGCACGTCGCTCTCGTCGAGCGCCTCTTCCATCTCAATCCACTCCACCATACCGGAACCACCTCTGGTTACCCCGTTTTCGGGCCCGCGACGATGCGAGTCACACGGCGAACCCCGCGTGGGCAAACACGTTGATCTTATCCCCCCCCTCGGGGAGGCTCAAATCACACTGCGCGGATGCGGTCCATCAGCCTCCCCGTGAGGGCGCGGTGGCGATCCGAACGGGGTAGCTCCGGGGCGAGGTCGCGGCTGAGCTCGGCCACCGGGACCGGGGCTCCGATCCGGACCTCGATCCGGGGGAAGCGAACCGGGATCCGCAGGAACCGCCGCGGCGGGTAAGGACCGTGGGGGACGATGTTCACCGGGATCAGAGGGAGGTCGAGGAGCTCGGCGATCCGCACTGCCCCGGCTTTGGGTTGCGCCCCAGGCCGGGTCGTCCCCTCGGGAAAGATCCCGACGAGCCGCGCCCGCCGGGCCGCGGCCACCGAGCGCCGAAAGTCCGAGACCCCGAACGACTCCCGATCGATGGGAACAGCGAACAGGAGAACAAGAGGGCCCAACAGGGGGTTCTTGAGAAGCCCGTGACGGGCGAGGAACGTGATCCTCCGGAACGGGCCGCACGCCACACCCAGAAGCACCGTGTCCCAGTACGAGCGGTGGGGGGCGACGAGGATTCCCCGGGCCGCGAGGTGGTGGTTCCCGTCGACCGAGAACCGGAACAGGAGCTTGACCCACGGCCAGAGAATCAGGACGAGAACAGCGTACAGGACGTCGCGAGCGCGATCAGCGAGTCGGGTGGGCACGGGCCTTCTCCACGAGCGTGAGGACGAGCTCCAGGACCTCGGCGGGGCTCCGGCTCGTCGTGTCCACCACCACCGCATCCGCCGCCTCGCGAAGCGGCGAGTCGGGCCGGGTCGAGTCGCGCTCGTCCCGGCGACGGATCCCGGCCAGGATCTCGGCGTAGTCTCCACCCTGCTCCCCGTGGCGCCGCCGGGCCCGCTCCTCCTCGGTGGCCCAGAGGTAGATCTTGAGCTCAGCGTCGGGGAGGACCACCGTCCCGATGTCCCGCCCCTCCATGACCACGTCTCCCCCCGCGGCGATCGCGCGCTGGATCTCAACCAGGCGCTTCCGGACGCGGCTCTCCACTGCCACTTGGGACGAGAGGTCGTCGAGGCCGGGGCTGGACAGGAGGTCGGTCACGTCCTCGCCTTGGAGGAGGATCCGGCCCCCCTCCCTCACCTGGAGGTCCAGGTCGCCGAGGGCGACCCCCCGCTTGCAGGCGAGGGCGGCCGCGCGGTACATCGCCCCGGTGGGGACGAACAGGAACCCAAGTGCCTCCGCAAGGGACCGGGCAAGCGTCGTCTTTCCCGCCGCCGCGGGACCGTCGATGGCGATCCTCATCCCGCGAACTTGTACCCCGCCCCTACCGGGGCCGCAACGAACGCCCGCGCCCCGGGAGGGAGCAGGAGGGCCTCCCGGGCCGCGGCCGCCTCCTCCCGGGACGGGAACGCGGCGAACAAGGCCGAGCCCGAGCCCGTCATCCCCACCCCGGGGCTCGGCAGAGCCTCGAGCCGCCGCCGGAACTCCCGGAGCTCGGGCCGCAGGGCGACCGTCGCCGGCCAGAGATCGTTCGCAAACGGCGGGACCGCGGGAACGGGCCCCGGCCGGCTCGGGGGAATCCCGAGGTCGTCGTACCGCCGGTAGACCTCCGGGGTTGGGCACCCAAAGGGGGGAACGAGGACGAGGAACGCGGCCGGTAGCGGGACCGCCACCGGGGCAATCCGGTCTCCGACCCCTTCGACCCACGCCGGGCTCGGGCCAAGGAAGAACGGGACGTCCGCGCCGAGGCGGGCGCTGACCTTGGAGAGCTCGTCCCCGGAGAGGCCGAGGGAGAAGAGCTCGTTCAGGCCCGCGAGGACCGCCGCGGCGTCGGAGCTCCCTCCGCCCAGGCCCGCTCCCACGGGAATCCGCTTGCGGAGGACGATGCGCACGCCCGGCTCATCCTCGCCCAACAGGGCCTGCGCCGCCCGATAGGCGAGGTTTCCCTCCGGCGGCCCAAGCTCCGGCGAGGCCTCAAGCTCGATCCCCCGGGGAATGGCCTCGAGTTCGATCTCGTCCGCCAGGTCAACCGCACAAAAAAGGCTCTGGAGGAGGTGGTAGCCATCCTCCCGTCGGCCCACCACCCGCAGGACGAGGTTCAGCTTGGCGTGGGCCAGCAGATGAAGGCGCTTCATGGCTCAGGGAGAGGGGCAAGCCGGGCCGGCCACGAGCCGGCCGTCCTTGACCACGGCCCACGCCAGGTTCTGCCCCATCCAGTAAGGGATCTCCGCGAACGTCCCTGCGTCCCAGACCACGAGGTCGGCCCGTTTCCCCACCTCGACCGACCCGAGTTCGTGGGCCAGGCCCAGGGCCGCAGCGGCGTTCAGGGTCACCGCGGTCAACACCTCCTCCGGGCTCATCCGGAGCTTGAGCACGGCCAGGCTCATCACGAAGGGCAGGGAGGCCAAAGGACAGGATCCGGGGTTGAAGTCCGTGCCCAAGGCCACGGGCACCCCCGCCTCGATGAGCTTCCGCGCCAGAGGATAGGGCTCGTCGAGGAGGAAGGCCGTTCCGGGAAGGAGGACGGCCACCGTGCCCGCCCTTGCCAGGGCCTTGATCCCTTCTTCTGAGGCGTGCAAAAGGTGCTCCGCCGAGGCCGCGGAAAGCTCGCCCGCCAGCTCGGCCCCGCCCACGTACGCAAGCTCATCCGCATGGATTTTGAGGCCCAACCCCAGATCTCTGGCAGAAGCCAAGATCCGGCGCGCTTCCTCAACCGTGTAAAACCCGCGATCACAGAAAACATCGCAAAAACGCGCGAGCCTCTCCTCCGCCACCTTGGGGAGCATTTCCTCCACGAGAAGCTGAACGTAGTGGTCCCTGGGGACCTCCGGAGGGAAGGCGTGGGCACCCATGAACGTGGGGACGACGGTGATGGGGAGCTCCTCCCCAAGCCTGCGGATGACGCGGAGGATTTTGAGCTCGTCCTCTAGGGTCAGGCCGTAGCCCGATTTGATCTCCACCGTCGTGACCCCCTGGCCGAGCATGCGCAGGAGCCTGGGCTTGGCCAGCTGGACGAGCTCCTCTTCGGAGGCGGCGCGGGTGGCCCGGACGGTGGTGAGGATCCCGCCGCCCGTGTACTTCTCCCCCCGGGCGCGGGCCAGGAACTCCTGGACCCGGTTCCCTGCAAAGACAGCATGGGTATGGGGATCCACGAGCCCAGGGGTCACGAGGCGGCTTTCGGCGTCGAGCGTGGGGCCGGCGGACCGGGGGCCCCGGCCTCGCCCCACCTCCACGATCCGCCCGTCGCGCACAAGCACGTACGCGTTGCGGAGAAGGGAGATCTCCCCTTGGGCGGGGCCGCGCCGCGCCCCCTGGCCCAGCGGCGTAACCAGCTCCCCAATCCCGCGAATTACAAAGTCCATGGAACGATTATCGGGGGGCCACGCCGTGCTTTCAGCCAGACCGGCTTCCTTCTAGCCCAGAGGAAACCTCGTTCTGGCCGTGGGGACAGTGGGCGTCGGTGAGGGGTGACAGCCATGGCGACAGCGCAACCTCCTTTCCAGTTTCTTGTCATTTCGGGGAGAGAAGAACTTGGACGTCCCAGAGGAGAACCGTCCCGTCATTCGACCCGGAGGCGAGGAGCTTCCCGTCCGGGGAGAACGCCACGGAAAGGACCAAGTCCGTATGCCCGGAGAGGTTCCGGAGCTCCCGGCC
>CAKZSO010000004.1 GCA_937921255.1 Candidatus Bipolaricaulota bacterium | reverse complement strand
AAACCAATCGGCGGGAACGGGAGGGGGCGCCCTTTCCAGGCCCGCCCTCGCGGGTCACGACCCCAGGGCGGGGATCGCCCCGAGGTCACCGGCCAGGAGACGGACGACGAGGCCCTCCGCCCCGGCCCGCACCTCGGGGGTGAGCCCCTCCCCGAGGGAGCGGTCGGCGGGCTGGATCCCGATGAGGACGATCTCCCCCACTCGATCGCGCACGGTGGAGAGGAGGAACGGGAGGGGAAGGGCGTGCGTCGAGCCGAGCATCCGCTCGGACTGATCAAGAGGCAGGCGACGCACCCTCCCCGGGGGGAGGCTCATCTCCGCGGCGTCCACCACGACGAGGAGATCGGGGGCAAGCCGCTGCACGGTCTTCAACGCGTTCTCCACCCCCTGGCCGGCGACGATGACCTCCCAGCCCGTCCCGCGCATCCTCTCCGCCACCCACACCCCGACCCCGTCGTCCCGCCGGAGGGGGTTCCCGACCCCGAGGATGGCGCGGGCCACCGGACTAGGCGGGGTTTTCCCGGAGGAAGGTTCGGAACGGGTGGGCAAGGGCTCGGACTTCATCGGGTTTGACGATCACGATCCGCTTCCCCGGAAGGGCCACGATCCCCCGCTCCTTCAGTTCCGATAAGACCCGGATCGCGGTCTCCGTGGACACCCCCGCCATCTCGGCCAGCTCCCCGCGGGGGAGCTCCACGCCGAGGTCCCACCCCTCCGGGGTCTCCTCCCCAAACGCCTGGGCGAGCTCGAGAAGCGCGCGCGCCACCCGCTCCCTTGCCGATCGAGAGGTGATCTCCACGAGCCTGTCCCCGAACACCTTGCTCTCCCGGGATAGCCGCTCCAGCAGCCGCAACGCCACCTCCGGGTGGCGGCGGAGGAAGAGGAGGAAACCCTCGCGGGGGATGAACACAACGAGCGACGGCTCGAGGGTCTTGGCGTAGCAGGTGTAGGTTTCCCCGTCGAACATCGTCTTCTCCCCGAGGATCTCACCGGGCCCGAGGAGCTTGAGGATCTGGGCGTGGCCGCCCCGGGTACGCTTGGCGATCTTGACCTTCCCGCGGCACAGGATGTACATGCCGAACGCGGGCATCCCCTCGCGGAAAATCGTTCCCCCGGACTCGAACTCCATCGGCCGCAGAAGGGAGGTGAGCTCCTGGCGCGCGGGTTCGGAGAGGTCGGCGAAGATACCCGAACAGGCGTGCGGGCATCGCTCGCAGATGTCCGCAGTTCGGGGCTGGACCTTGGCCTCTGGCATCAGGAACACTTGTACCTCAATCGCCGCGGGAAGTCCAACCAGTGGGTCAGCCCGTGGTCGTGTTGGGGGGGGGCTGCGGGGTGGGCCGCGGGCCGAGGGGGGGCTGTCGGAGAACGAGGCCGCCGGAGAGGATCAGGCTGAGCGCCTCCTCGGCGGTGAGCGCAACGGGGAACATCTTGGAGGGGGGGACGAACAGGACGTAGCCGGAGAGGGGGTTGGGGGCGGTGGGGATGTACACCGAAACCATCGTTGACGAAAACGCTGCGCTGACATCAGTTGCGTTCTCGTTGGTGAGAAAACCGAGGGCGTACGATCCGGGTTGGGGAAACTCGACGAGCACGACCCGACGGCCTTGGGTGAGGGCCTGCTCCCGATGAAGGACGGCGTGGGCAAGCTGGCGCGTTCCCAAGTACAGGTTACGGACGCCGGGCACGACGAGGATGGCCCGTTCGACCCCCCGGAGAACGGCCCGTCCCAGCCAGTGTCGGGCAATCGTTCCCACGAGGAGGACGAAGAAAACGGTGATCGCGACCTCCGTTCCCGGGATGTACCGGCCGATCAGCTGCCGCATCAAGGCGGCAAACGGGGTGTGCGGCCCGAGGAGGGAGTACGCGAGCCGGTACAGAAGCCAGAGGAGGTATAGGGTTAGCCCGAGGGGGAGGAGGGCGAGGAGCCCGGAGAGGAAGGTCTTTTTCGTCCACCGGAGAAGCCGCCGCATCGGCTCACTTGTACGTAACAACCGCGGTGCCCGCAAGGCCCACTCCCCGCGCCCGAACCGCAACGGGGTTCAAGATGCTCCCCTCAGCCTGGGAGCGAGGTTGGGGCTTGGGTATCATCGCGTGGGTCGAGCCCGACCCGACGAAGGAGGCACATCAACGTGACGAAGAAAGCGGCGATGGACGGCGTGCAATGGGTCGTTCCCGATCCGAAGCGAGAGAACTGGTACTGGCCGGGCGACGCGCTGAAGAAACACGCGTGGGTCTCCGATCCGAAGATCTACGAGCAAGCGGCGGCTGACCCTCTTGCGTTCTGGGCCCAGCGGGCCGAGGAATTGACCTGGGCCAAGAAGTGGACCCACGTCTACGTGGACGAACCCTACGCCTACAAGTGGTTCGCGGGCGGGAAGCTGAACCTATCGTACAACTCCCTCGACCGTCACGTCGAGGCGGGGCGGGGGGACAAGACCGCCCTCATCTGGGAGCCGGAGCCCGTGGACGAACCCAACCGCACCTTCACCTACAAGGAGCTCCTCGACGAGGTGTCGCGGTTCGCGAACGCCCTCAAGGCCCTCGGGGTCAAGAAGGGCGACCGGGTCGGGATCTACCTCCCGATGATCCCCGAGGCGGTGATCGCGATGCAGGCTGTGGTGCGGATCGGCGCCGTGCACACCGTGGTCTTCTCCGCGTTCTCGCCCGAGGCACTGCGCGACCGGCTCGTGGACTGCGGGGCGAAGCTCCTGGTCACCGCCGACGGGTACTGGCGCCGGGGGAAGGCGATCGCCCTCAAGGACCAGGCCGACCAGGCCCTCGCCGGGACCTCGGTCGAGAAGGTGGTCGTCGTCCGTCGGATGGGAACCCCGGTCCCGATCCAGAAGGGCCGCGACGTGTGGTACCACGACGCCGTGAACGGTCAGTCCACGAGCTGCCCGCCGGAGCCGATGGACGCCGAAGACCTCTCGTTCATCCTCTACACGTCGGGGACGACGGGAAAGCCCAAAGGGGTCATGCACACCACGGGTGGGTACGCTGTGCAGGTTCACACGACCTGCAAGTGGGACTTCAACCTCCACGAGGACGACATCCACTTCTGCACCGCTGACGTGGGATGGATCACCGGGCACTCCTACATCAACTACGGCCCGCTCATGAACGGGGTCGCGACCCTCGTCTACGAGGGGACCCCTGACGCCCCCGACCACGGCCGGATGTGGCAGATCATCGCCAAGCACAAGGTGACGGTGTACTACACCGCCCCGACCGCGATCCGAATGCACGTCAAGTGGGGCGAGGAGTGGCCGGCAAAGTACGACATGTCCAGCCTGCGGGTCCTGGGCACGGTGGGTGAGCCGATCAACGAGGAAGCGTGGCATTGGTACTTCGAGCACATCGGCGGCAAGCGGTGCCCGATCATCGACACCTGGTGGCAGACCGAGACCGGGGCGACCTGTGTCCAGGCCCTGCCGGGGATCGGCCCGTTCATCCCCACCGTGGCCGGCCGGGCGTTCCCGGGGATCCGCACGAAGATCGTCGACGCCGGCGGGGTACCCGTGAAGACGGGCGACGGCGGGTACCTGGTGATCGAGCCCCCGTTCCCGCCCGCGCTTCTCCGAGGGCTCTACGGTGACGTGGAGAAGTTCCGGGCGACCTACTTCGGTGACCTCGGGCCCAAGGTCTACTTCACCAAGGACGGGGCGCGGATGGACGAGATGGGGAACACGCGGATCACCGGCCGGGTAGACGACGTGATGAACGTGGCCGGGCACCGCCTGGCCACGGCCGAGGTCGAGGACGCGCTTGCCCAGCACCCGCTTGTGACCGAGGTGGCGGTCGTCTCCAAGCCCGACGAGGTGAAGGGCGAGGTTCCCGTGGCGTTTGTCCTCCTCAAGAAGGGCGTCCAGCCATCCGAGGACCTGAAAAAGGATCTCGTGAAGACCGTGGACAAACACATCGGGCCCACGGCGCGGCCGGCGGCGATCTACTTCTCCGAGGACGTGCCCAAGACCCGTTCCGGGAAGATCATGCGCCGGATCCTGAAGGCCCTTGTGCGGAACGAGCCCGTCGGCGACCTCACGACCCTCCGCAACCCCGAGAGCGTGGCCGACCTCCAGAAGGTCGTGGGCTACAAGGGCTAGGTTGGGTCGGACCAGCGGGTGACGGAAGAAGGGGGCGGACTTCGGTCCGCCCCTTGCGTTTTCGCGAGGAGGGGATTATGGAGGAGGTTCGGGTGTTGGGGTTCCCGGTGGAGAAGGGCCGGTGGGGGTTCGTCCTTCTCGGGTTCGTGGCCAACGTGTGCATGGGGGCGGTGTACGCGTTCAGCGTGTTCCGCAAGCCCCTCGAGGCTCTGTGGGGGATCACGGCCACCGAAAGCGGGCTTCCGTTCATGGTGTTCCTCGCCCTGTTCGCCCTTGGGATGGCGCTCGCCGGCGGGCTGGTCGAGAACTGGGGTCCGCGGAAGACGGGGATCCTGGGGGGGCTCCTCGTCGGCTTGGGGTGGATCCTCGCCGGGTTCTCTCCGAACGTGGGGCTCTTGACCCTGTTCTACGGCGTGATCGGGGGGGCCGGGGTCGGGGTGGCCTACGGGTGCCCGATTGCCGTGGCCGGAAAGTGGTTCCCGGACCGACGGGGGCTTGCAGTCGGGCTCACCTTGGCCGGGTTCGGGGCCTCGGCCCTCGTTGTGGCCCCGATCATGAGCTGGCTTATCTCCTCCCAGGGACCGCTGCGGGCGTTCACGATCATGGGGGCCGTGTTCCTCGCGGTGCTCGTCCTCGCCTCCCTCCCGATGCGGTTCCCCCCCCGGGAGTGGAAGGCTGTGCCGGCCAAGGGGAAGGCCAGGTCGTCCGGGCCCGACCTCGATCGGGGGCAGATGGTGCGAACCCCGACGTTCTGGGCCCTGTGGGGCGTGTACACGATCGGGTGCCTGGCGGGCCTGATGGCGATTGGGATCGCCGCTCCGTTCGGCCGCGAGGTGGCGAAGCTATCCGCGGGCTTGTCCGCGGCCGCGGTGTCCGTGTTCGCCCTGTTCAACGGGGTGGGACGGCCTCTCTTCGGCTGGCTCACCGACCGCCTCTCCCCGCGCAACGCTGGGGTCCTCTCGTTTGCCCTGATCCTCCTGGCCTCCCTCGTCCTGTGGCGGGCCGGGGAGAGCCCCGCCGCGTACTTCGTGGGGTTCAGCGTGCTCTGGCTCAACCTCGGGGGGTGGCTTGCCATCGCCCCCGCAGCCACGGCGACCCTGTTTGGAACCCAGCACTACGCGAAGAACTACGGGCTCGTGTTCACCTCGTACGGGGTGGGGGCGATCCTGGGGAACGTGATGTCCGGCCTCTTCCGCGACCTCATGGGCTCCTACGTCGCCGTGTTCCCGCCAGTGATGGCGCTCGCCGGGCTGGGGATCGTTGTGGCGCTGGTCGGGCTCCCGCGGCCCGCGCCCCGCGGGAAGTAGCGTGGGGCGGATCCTCTCTGGGGAAACGATCGCGGCCGAGGTCCGCGCCGAGCTCCAGGCGCGGGTTGCCGCGCTCGCGCAGCGGGGGATCGTCCCCGGGCTGGCCATCGTCCGGGTGGGGGACGACCCGGCCTCGGTCTCCTACGTTCGCCAGAAGGACCGCGCCGCGACGGGGCTCGGATTGCGATCCCAGGTGTTCGTCCTCCCCTCCGGGGTGGGCGAAGGGGAGCTCCTCTCCCTCCTCGGGAAGCTCAACCGGGACCCCGTGTTCCACGGGGTCCTCGTCCAGCTCCCCCTGCCTCCCCACCTCTCCCCGGCCCGGGCCTGCGCCGCGGTAGGCCCGGCGAAGGACGTGGACTGCCTCCACCCCGAAAACCTCGGCCGGCTCGTCCGCGGGGACCCCTACCTCCTCCCCTGCACCCCTCGGGCGGTCCAGGAGATCCTCCTCCGGAGCGGGTACCCCCCGGCGGGGAAGCACGTGGTGGTCGTGGGGCGGAGCCCGCTCGTCGGGCGACCGCTCGCGATCCTTCTCTCACAAACAGGGCCCGGAGGGGATGCCACCGTGACTCTGTGCCACTCCGCCACGCCGGACCTCGCGGCGTTCACCCGCCAGGCGGAGATCCTCGTCGTGGCGGTGGGGAGGCCAGGGATGGTCGCGGCGGACATGGTCCGCGTGGGGGCGGTCGTGATCGACGTCGGGGTGAACCGGGTTGAGGATCCGACTTCTCCGCGGGGGTACCGGCTCGTGGGGGACACGGACTTCGAGGCCCTGCGCTCGAAGGCCGCGGCGATCACCCCTGTCCCGGGGGGGGTGGGGCCGATGACGGTGACAATGCTCCTCCGGAACACGGTGGCTGCCTGCGAGGCGCAGACGCAGGATGCGAGGTGAGAACCGATGACCTATGACCCGACGAAGCAGGCGGACTGGGAGATCGCCGCCCAGGCGGAGAAGGGGATGCCGTCCCCGTCCGAGTGGGGGAAGAGGCTTGGCCTGAAGGCAGATGAGGTCCTCCCCTACGGTCGGATCGCCAAGCTCGACGCCAGCCGGATCCTCCGCCGGTTGGCCGACGCCCCGACGGGGAAGTACGTCGAGGTGACGGCGATCACCCCGACCCCGCTGGGGGAGGGCAAGACGACGACCACCTTGGGCTTGATCGAGGGCCTCGCCCGGCGGGGGCTGCGCGCGGGAGGGGCGATCCGCCAGCCGTCCGGAGGCCCATCGATGAACATCAAGGGCACGGCCGCCGGGGGCGGGAACGCCCTTCTCATCCCGATGACCGAGTTCACGATGGGCCTCACGGGGGACATCGACGCCGTGACGAACGCCCATAACCTGGCCCTCGTGGCCCTCACCGCACGACTCCACCACGAGGTGAACTACTCCGACGAGGCCCTCGCCAAGCGGGGCCTGCGGCGCCTCGACATCGACCCCCGGCGGGTCGAGCTCAAGTGGGCGATCGACTTCTGCGCCCAGGCCCTGCGCCAAGTCGTGATCGGCCTCGGGGGCAAAGCGAATGGGATCCCGATGGAATCGGGGTTCCAGATCTCAGTCTCCTCGGAGCTGATGGCCATCCTCGCGATCGCGCGCGACCTCGGGGACCTCCGCAGGCGGATCGGGGAGGTGACCGTGGCCTACGACCGGCGGGGGAAGCCGGTCACCTGTGATGACCTCGAGGTCGCGGGGGCGATGGCGGCGTGGCTGCGGGGGGCCCTCCACCCGACCCTCTGCGCGACGGTCGACTACCAGCCGGTCCTCGTCCACGCCGGGCCGTTCGCGAACATCGCCATCGGCCAGTCCTCGGTCCTCGCCGACCGCCTGGGGCTTGCCCTGTGGGACTACCACGTGACGGAGAGCGGGTTCGGGGCCGACATCGGGTTCGAGAAGTTCTGGAACGTGAAGTGCCGCCTGAGTGGCCTCGCTCCCCACGCGTCGGTGGTTACGGCCACGGTCCGCGCCCTGAAGATGCACGGGGGGGGACCGCGGGTCGTCCCCGGGAAGCCCCTGCCCAAGGAGTACCGCGAGCAGAACCTTGCCCTCCTCGAAGCGGGGATCCCCAACCTCCTCCACCACCTCGGGATCGTCCGCCGGGCCGGGGTCCCGCCCGTCGTGTGCCTGAACCGGTTCCCGACCGACACCGAGGCCGAGCTGGCCCTCGTCCGGCGCCACGTGGAGGGGGCCGGCGCTCGGTTCGCCGTGGGCGAGCACTGGCGCAGGGGGGGGGACGGGGCGTTGGAGCTCGCCGACGCCGTGGTCGAGGCGTGCGCAGGGCCGAACGAGTTTCAGTTCCTCTACCCCCTAGAGACGCCTCTCCGAGCGCGGGTGGAGCGGATCGCCCGCGAAGTGTACGGGGCAGATGGGGTGTCCTGGAGCCCGGAGGCGGAGGAGAAGGCGCGGGCGTTCGAGGAGGACCCCCGGTTCCGCGACTACGCGACGATGATGGTGAAGACCCACCTCTCCCTCTCTCACGACCCTGATTGGAAGGGGGTTCCCACGGGGTGGACCCTTCCGATCCGCGACGTGCTTCTCTTCTCCGGGGCGAGGTTCCTGTGCCCGGTGGCTGGCGCAATCGCCCTCATGCCGGGGACGGGTTCCGACCCCGCGTTCCGGCGGGTGGACGTGGACCCCGAGACGGGCGAGGTCCGCGGGTTGTTCTAGCGCCCTAGCGGCCGGGGCTTCCTGTCCCTCGGAGGAGCTGGGCGAGGACCACCCCGTCTTTGGTGCGGTGCTCGATCGCGAACCCGCGGTGCTGGAAGATCGCGATCATCCGCACGTTGTCCGGCGTCGTCTCCGCCCGCACGGCCTGGACGCCCCACCCGCGGGCGATCTCCAGGCAGTAGTCGGTGAGCGTCCCCCCGAGGCCCTGGTTCTGCCACGGGTCGGCGACGAACACCGCGTACTCGGCGGTGGTGGGGTCCGGGCCCACCACGAGCCGCCCCACCCCGGCGATCCGCTTCCGCCCTCCCTCCTCGAGCTCGGCCACGATCGCCATCTCCCGGTCGTAGTCGATGAAACAGAACGGGATGGCCATTTGGTGGGTGGACTGCTTGAACAGGTACCGGAACCGGAACCGGATGGACTCCCGGGAGGATACGGCGAGCATCTCGTGCCACATCGGTTCGTCCTCAGGACGGATCGGCCGCAGGAGCACCTTCGTCCCGTTGCGAAGGGTGACCGAGCGGGAATAGCCCTCGGGGTAGGGGCGGATCGCGAGGTGGGCGTAGGGTCGCGGCGGGTTTTTCAGGGCCTCCTCGTCCACGACGATGCGTGCGTCCACGGCCACCACCTCGTCCGGTGAGGCCACGAGGGGATTGATGTCGAGTTCCTTGATCTCCGGATAGTCGGCGATGAGGTACGAGACGCGCATGATCGTCTCGACGAGGAGGTCGAGGTCCGCCCCGGGCTTCCCCCGGTACCCCTCGATGAGGGGCCAGCTCTGGAGCGACTCCAGCCGGCGGCGGGTCAGGCGTTCGTTGAGGGGCGGGAGGGCGAGCGCGGTATCCTTGTACACCTCGGCGGCGATCCCCCCCATCCCGACCATGAGCACGGACCCGAACGTGGGGTCCTTCTTCGCCCCCACGAGGAGCTCGAACCCGTGGGACGTGTCGATCATCCGCTGGACGGTGACGCCCTCGATCCGCGCCTTCGGCCGACGTTCCCGCACCGTGGTCATCATCCGCTCGAACGCAGCCCGAACCTCGTTGTCGGACTGCAGCCCGAGCGCCACTCCGCCGACGTCGGTCTTGTGGGTGATGTCCGGGGATAGGATCTTCAGGACGACGGGGTACCCGGCTTTCTGGGCCACGGCGACCGCCTCGTCGGCCGTGCGCGCGGTCTGGGGCAGGACCACCGGAATTCCGTACGCGTCCAGGATCGCCTTCGAGTCCGCTTCCGATAGGATCCCCCCCTGCGCGAGGAGGGGCGCCACCTGTGTGCGGATCGTCGCCTGGTCGAGGGTGAACCGTACCGGAACCTCCCGCGGGGTCTCGTAGAGGAGCTCCAGGTTCCGGGCGTAGTCCACGAGGTGCATGAACGCCTCCACCGCCTGATCCGGGGTGGCGTAGGTCGGGACCTTTGCCCGGTTGAAGATCTCCACCCCCTCCCGCATCAGCCTTCCCCCCATCCACGACGCGAGCACCGGTTTCGGGGACTTGGCCGCGATCGCGCTCACCTCGCGGGCGGTGGTCGTGGGATCGGTGACGGCCTGCGGGGCGAGGACGGTGATGACCGCGTCCACGTTCGGGTCGGCAAGAAGGATCTCGAGCGCTGCCGCGTACCTCTCCGGCGGGGCGTCCCCGAGGACGTCCACCGGGTTCCCGTGGGACCAGAACTTGGGGAGGATCGCGTTCAGCTTGTCGGTCGTCTCCGGGGAAAGCTGAGCCAGAGTCCCTCGCCGGGCGATGAGGGCGTCCGTGGCCATGACCCCCGGCCCACCGGCGTTGGTGAGGATGGCGAGCCTCGACCCCGCAGGGGGCCGGATCTTCCCCAGGAGCTCCGCCGAGTCGAACAGGTCGCCGATCTCGTACACCCGGACCATCCCCGCCCGTCGGAACGCCGCGTCGTAGACAGAGTCTTCCCCAGCCATCGCCCCGGTGTGGGAGCTCGCCGCTTTCGCCGACTCAGCGAACCGCCCCGCCTTGTAGACGAGGAGGGGCTTCGAGCGGGCAAACGCCCGCGCGGCGGACATGAACTTCCGCGCCCCGCTCACCGACTCAATGTAGAGGAGGATCGACCGGGTCTTGTCGTCCTCGCCGAAGAAATCGATCAGGTCGCCGAAGTCCACGTCGAGCATGTTCCCCACCGACACGAAGTACGAGAACCCGATCCCCTCGTCCACCGACCAGTCGAGGATTGAAGTGCACAGGGCCCCGGACTGGGAGATGAACGCGACGTTCCCGTCGGGAGGCTGGCCCGCAGCGAACGTGGCGTTGAGCCCGATCCGGGGGACGATGATCCCGAGGCAATTGGGCCCGATGATCCTCATCCCGTCGAACTCGGAGGCCGCGGCTCGGACCTCGGCCTCGAGAGCTACCCCCTCGGCCCCGATCTCGCGAAACCCCGCGGAGAGGACGACGAGGCCCCGGATCCCTGCCTCCCCGCACGCCCGGACCAAGCCTGGCACGGTTGCCCCCGGGGTGCAGATGACCGCGAGGTCCGGCGTCCGCGGGAGGGAGGCGATGTCGGGGTAGCTTTGGATCCCCTGGACGCTCTCGCGTTTGGGGTTCACGGGGTACACGACCCCGGTGAACCCGGCGTTGATCATGTTCCTGAGGACACTGTAGCCCACCGTGCCCGGGTTGCTGCTTGCTCCGACCACGGCCACCCGGTGGGGGTTGAAGATCTTGTCGAGATTGCGAATGCTCACGGCGCTACCTCCGGGGGATTATCCCCGATCCCCGGGCGGCCTGCCGGAATGGTGTAGGATGGGCAAGATGGACCGAACCGCTGCCGAGCTGAAGAGGCGAGCGGCCGAGGAGGCCGTGAAGCTCGTTCGGTCGGGGATGGTCCTCGGCCTTGGTCACGGCTCGACGGCCCATTACGCCCTCGTGCGGATCGCCGAGCTCCTCCGGGCGGGGGAGCTTCGGGACGTCCGCGGGGTTCCGTGCTCGCGGGCCGTAGAGCGGGAGGCGGTGAAGCTCGGGATCCCCCTCGCGGCCTTGGAAGAACACCCCGTCCTCGACCTCACGATCGACGGGGCGGACGAGGTCGCCCCCGACCTCAACCTGATCAAGGGGGGCGGGGGGGCGCTCCTCCGGGAGAAGGTCGTGGCTCAGGCGAGTCGGCGCGAGGCGATCGTGATCGACGAGGGGAAGCTCTCCCCGGACCTGGGGACCCGGTTCCCCGTCCCGGTGGAGGTCCTGCCGTTCGGGTGGAAGACCCATATCCCGTTCCTCGAGGGCCTCGGGGCCGAGGTGGTCCTGCGCCGGGGAGCCGACGGGACCCCGTTCCGCACGGACCAGGGGAACTTCGTCCTCGACTGCTACTTTGGCCCGATCCGCGACCCTCAGGCCCTGGCCCGCGCACTCGAGGGCCGGGCGGGAATCCTCGGGCACGGGTTGTTCCTGGGGCTGGCGACGGATCTGTTCGTGGGGGGCCCGAGCGGGGTCCGCCACCTCCGGCGCCCTTCGGTGTAGCCCGGACGCCCTTTCGGCTACCCTTGGCCCGTGGACAGGATCTTGGCCCGGGTGGAGGCTTTAGCCCAGGAGCTCCGGGAGCTCGAAGGGGAGCTCTCCCGACCGGGGGTTGCCGCCCGCCCCGACTTCGTCGACCTCTCCCGCCGCTACGCCCGGCTCCGCGAGGTTGTGACCAAGGGTGAGGAGCTGCGGCGGCTCCGGGCGGCGATCGCCGAGGAGGAGGAGCTCCTCCGCGAGGAAACTGAGATCGAGCTTCGCGACGCCCTGCGGTCCGAGATCGCGCGCGACGAGGAACGGGCCGGGGCCCTGGCCCAAGAGCTCCTGCGGCTGTTTCTTCCAGAGAACCCGGCTGACCGCAAGAACGCGATCGTGGAGATCCGCGCCGGCGCGGGGGGAGACGAGGCGGCCCTGTTTGCCGCGGAGCTCCTCCGGATGTACACCCGGTACGCGGAGCGGAAGGGGTACGGGGTCCGGGTGATGGACGCCCACCCCACGCCTTTGGGCGGGATGAAGCAGGTCGTGTTCGCCGTCGAGGGCGACGGCGCCTACGGGCGGCTGCGCTACGAATCGGGCGTGCACCGCGTCCAGCGGGTCCCGGAGACCGAGGCGAGCGGCCGCGTCCACACCTCGACCGCGACGGTGGTGGTCCTGCCCGAGGCAGAGGAGGTCGAGGTCGAGATCCGGCCCGAGGACCTCAAGATCGACACGTTCCGCGCCAGCGGCCCTGGCGGCCAGCACATGCAGAAGAACGAGAGCGCGGTCCGGATCACCCACCTCCCGACGGGGATCGTCGTCGGCTCCCAGGAGGAGCGGTCCCAGCACCGGAACCGCGAGCTCGCCCTGCGGGTCCTGCGCGCGAAGCTGTGGGAGCTCGAGTTCAAGCAGAAGGAGAGCGAGCTCCGCGAGGCGCGCCGCAAGCAGGTTGGGACCGGCGACCGCTCGGAGAAGATCCGCACCTACAACTTTCCCCAAACGCGGGTCACCGACCACCGGATTGGGCTCACGATCCACCGCCTAGGGGACGTGATGGACGGCGACCTCGACCCGCTCATTGACCCCGTCCTTGCGGCCGAGGTCATGGAGTCCCTCGCCGACTAGCGGAAGCGCTTCATCGCCTCGCGGGCCCTGCGCTCCTCCTCTTCTTGAACGATCTTCCGCCGCTTGTCGACCTTCGTCTGCCCGCGGGCGAGGGCGAGCTCGACCTTGGCGTAGCCGCGGTCGCTGAAGTAGAGCGACATCGGCACCAAGGTGTACCCCGCCCGACCCACCTTGCCGACGAGCCGCGCGATCTCCCGCTTGTGGAGGAGGAGGCGCCGCGGCCGCAGGGGGTCGTGGCCCCGGGTGCCGCTTGGCCCGTAGGGGGCGATGTGCATCCCGAGGAGCCACACCTCGCCGTCCTTCACCCGGGCGTACGCCTCATCGAGGGACGCCCGGTGCTGGCGAAGGGACTTCACCTCCGACCCGCGGAGGGAGATCCCGGCCTCGTAGGTCTCCTCGACCGCGTAGTCGCGGCGAGCACGGCGGTTGCGGGCGACCAGGTCCCGGGGCATACGAACGAGACTACCGTGCCGGAGGGACCTCTGCCAGCGGGAGCCCTCCGAGAGGAAGACCCAGCCGCGGCTTGGCCCGAACGTAACGCGGACCATGGTCCACCAGGGGGGCGACCGCTATAATCGCCACGATTCACAGAGAAGAGAGGAGGAGGCCAGGAATGAGGGAAGCTGAGGTGAGAGCGCTACTTCTCGACCCAACGACGAAGACGCCGGTTCTGCTCCTCAAGGATCGTCACTCCACGCGGGCGATGCCCATCTGGATCGGAGAGCAAGAGGCGATGTCCATCGCGATCGAGCTCCAGGGCCACACGTTCCCCCGTCCTCTGTCCCACGACCTGATGCGGGAGCTTCTGAACACGCTCGGGGGCAACCTCGAGCGGGCGGTGATCACCTCCGTCAAGGAGAGCACCTACTACGCGAGCCTAGTGGTGCGGGACGCGGCCGGGGCGACGCGGGACATCGACGCCCGGCCGTCGGATGCCGTGGCGCTGGCGTTGCGGACTCAGGCACCGATCTACATCGAGGACTCGGTGTTCGAGAAGTCGGCGATCGAGTCGCCGTTCGTCGAGGAGGAGCAGTTCGAGGAGTTCGTGGAGAAGGACCTCAAGCTGGGGGAGTTCAAGCGGCTCGCTTCGTCCGACTAGGGTTGGGGGAGGGCGGGCGGAGGGGACAGCCAGCGTTCGGGCTGGCTGTCAAGCTTCAGGACCTCGCGCAGCTCGAGGCCCGTGTTCAGAAAGAGCTTTTGGCCTTCCTCGTCTTTGACCACGGCCTCGATCTCGAGGGAAGGCGGGCGCGTGGGGTCGGAGTAGAGCTGGACCTTCCACGGGATCTGACTCACCGGATCCACCTCCAGGACCAGGCGCGGAAACGGGCCCGGTAGGCCCTGGAGGTCGAACTCGTCCCCTCGCGCGGGGGCCTCGGGGGAGGCGGGAAGGTACGTCACCCGAATCCGGCCGCTGCGCAGGCCATCCCGAACCTGTTCCAGGGTGGGTAGGGCGGCCTCGAGGTCGGCGGAGCGGATCCGGTCCTCGATCCCCAGTCCCAGGTTGGGCCGGTGGTGGACGAACAGCCATTCCTCCCCGACCGGGCGCAGCGTGAACACCTCGCCTTCCATGCTGGAGGGCGACCGGACCTCGAGGCGGAAGCTGGCCGGGGCAAGGAACGCGATTCTGACCCGCAGCTCCCCCTCGGGGCTCCGCAGGATCACCTCTTGGGCGTCGAAGTCCCGAATCCCGTTCCAGGAGCTGAGAACAGCGAGGAACCTCTCTGCCGCTCGAGCCGGGGACAGGGGGTCGAACCACGACCACACGACCGGGGCCAGGGCCACGGCTGCCCCCAGGAGCACGACCGCTGCCACGAGCCACAGGTTCACGGGGAGATGATACCTCACCCGCCTTGTCCGTCCCGGGCCCCCGACCTAGAATGGAGCCCTGTGGAACCGATGAAGCTGCGGACGGTGCGCGACTTTGACCCGCGTGGCCAGAAGGTCCTCCTGCGGGCCGACCTCAACGTCCCCCTCGCGAACGGGCGGGTAGCCGACGACGGCCGGATCCGGGCGGTCGTCCCGACCCTGCGCCTGCTCCTTGAGCGGGGGGCGCGGGTTGCGGTCCTGTCCCACCTCGGCCGGCCGGACGGGCGGGTCGTGGGCGAGCTGCGGATGGCGCCGGTGGCGGTCCGGCTCGGGGAGCTCCTTGGCCGGGGTGTTCCCGCGCTTCGGGACTGCGTGGGGGGCGAGGTCGGCCGGGCGGTGGACGCGCTCCCCTCCGGGGGGGCGGTGGTGTTGGAGAACGTTCGGTTCCACGCCGGGGAGGAGGAGAACGACCCCGGTTTTGCCCGCGAGCTCGCCGCTCCGTTCGACGCCTTCGTGAACGACGCCTTTGCCACCGCGCACCGCGCCCACGCCTCCACGGTGGGGGTGGCGCGGCTCCTCCCCTCCTACGCCGGCCTCCTCATGGAGCGCGAGGTGGAGGTTCTGTCGGGGGTCCGGGACCGCCCGCGCCGCCCGTACTACGTCCTTGTCGGGGGGAAGAAGGCGAAGGACAAGCTCGGGGTCCTCACCGACCTCCTCCCCAAGGTGGACGGGTTCCTCGTCGGGGGCGGGGTTGCGTTCACGTTCCTCGTTGCCCAAGGACACAGCGTGGGGAAGTCGGTTGTGGACTCGAGCCTCGTTGGCGCCCTCCGCGAGCTCCTCGGGAAGGCGGAGGAACGGGGGACGACGATCCTCCTCCCCGAGGACGTCGTGGTCGCCCGCGAGCTGGCAGCGGGTGTGGAAACGCGGGTTGTCCCCGCGTCGGCGATCCCCGAGGGGTGGATGGGCCTCGACATCGGGCCGGCCACGGTCGGGCGGTTCTCCGAGGCTGTGGCGGGCGCGGGGACGGTCGTGTGGGCTGGGCCGCTGGGGGCGTTCGAGATTCCGCCTTTTGGGGCGGGAACCGCGGCTGTAGCGCGAGCCCTGGTCGGGTCAGGCGCGTTCACCGTCGTCGGGGGCGGCGAAACGGGCGAGGCGGTGGAGAAGCTCGGTCTGGCCGACAAGTTCGGGTACGTCTCGACCGGCGGGGGAGCGACCCTCGACTTCCTGCGCGGGGAACCCATGCCCGCGCTCGAGGTCCTCGGTAGGTCGTAGCCCGTGAACCGCGAACCGGGGTCCGTCACCATCCGACCTGGCGGATCGCCGTAGACGCTTGACCGGCCGCGCCCGGCGGCGGTATCATGAGACCGTACCCCAAGGCGGGCGTAGCTCAGTTGGTAGAGCGGCAGCTTCCCAAGCTGCAGGTCACGGGTTCGATCCCCGTTGCCCGCTCCAGGAAAGGCGGTTTGGGGTTTACAGGTCGCAAGTTTGGGATTCGCCATCCCGTCTGCTGACGTTGTGGTTGTCGTTGGATTTGCTGGGAGGAACGGGGTTGTCCGGCAGGTTCCAGCTCTCGCTCGATCTCCTCGCCCAAAAGGCCCAGGAGTGCCACCGGTGCCCGCTTGCTGAGGGCCGGAAGTCCGTCGTGTTCGGGGAGGGAGACCCGCGGGCCCCGCTCCTGTTCGTTGGGGAGGGGCCGGGGGAGGTCGAGGACGAGACCGGCCGCCCGTTCGTTGGCCCGGCCGGGCAGCTCCTGACCCAGATCCTGGGGTCGGTCGGCCTGTCCCGGGACGGGGTGTACATCGCGAACATGGTCAAGTGCCGTCCGCCGGGGAACCGCGTCCCCACGCGCCAGGAGACCGAGACGTGCTGGGACTGGCTCGCCGCCCAGATCGCCCTCATCCAGCCGCGGATCATCGTCACCCTCGGTAACACCCCGACCCAGTGGTTCGTCGGGGGGAACGACGGAATCACCCAGCTCCGCGGCCGATTCCACCGCTGGAAGGGGGGGATTGAGGTCTTCCCGATGTACCACCCGAGCTACCTCCTGCGGAACGCGAGCAAGGCCAAGGGAAGCCCCAAGCATCAGACATGGCTCGACATCCAGACGGTCAAGGAACGGATCTCGCTCCTTTGCCCGACCCCGCGAGCGTGAGCCCTGGGGAGCGGGCGCGGGTGGTGGAGGGGGCCCTCGCCCAGGCCGAGGAGCTCCGCCGGGCGGGGCGGCCCGCGGAGGGGGTCGCCCTCCTCCTGGACGCCCTGCGGTACGGCGAGGCCAAGGCCCAGGTCCTGTTTCGGCTGGGGAACCTGTACTTCGAGCAGGGCGACCTTGCCCGGGCCGAGCACGCCTACCGCCGGGCAACCGAAGAAGACCCCCGCCACGCGTCGGCCCACCACAACCTGGGGGTGGTCTACCGCCGGCAGGGGCGGATCGCCCAGTCCGTCCAGATGCTCAAAAAGGCCCGCCGGCTCGACCTTCGGTACCCGCGGCGGGTGGACCTCACGCCGGAGGAGAGAGAGCGGGCGCGTCGGTGGGCGTGGCGTGGGGTCCTCCTCCCGATCGTGGTGGTGGCTGGGGTCGTCCTCGTCCTGTGGCTCCTCGGGCGGGTTACCTAGCCACGTAACGGTCGTAGAGGGCCTGGGCCTGAGCGGGATCGGAGACGCCCTTGACGACCGCCCGTCCGTCGGGGAACACAGTCAGGAGGACCCCCTCGAGCTCCGCCACGAGCACCCCATGGGCGACCCGTGCCCGGCCGAGCGGGGCCAGGCGCGCCGCGAGGTCGGCCAGGTCGAGCGGAGCCCGCTTGTGGGGGAGGACCTGCACGCTCTCGCCGCACAGGCGGGCGGTGTGAGGCCGCGGGGAGAGGAACTCGAACCGGTTCCCGCAGCAGCACGGGCAGTCGGGGGCGCGCGCGGTGGGGACGGCCTCCGCCTGGCCGGTCCAGAGGTCGAGGTAGACGAGCCTCCCGCTCTCGCTGGGTGTTCCGGACAGGATTCGGATGGCCGAGGCGACCTCGAGGGCGGCGAGGGCGGCGGGCACGGGACCGAGGATCCCTGCCTCAGCGCAGGTCGGGATCGCCCCCGGTGGCGGGGGAGTTGGGAACAGGCAGCGCAGGCACGGGCCCTCGCCGGGGCGGACGGCCATCGTCATCCCCTGCGTCCCCAGGACTGCGGTGTAGATCCACGGGACCCCGTGCTTCACGCACGCGTCGTTCACGACGTACCGCGTCTCGAGGTTATCGAGCCCGTCGAGGACGATGTCCACCCCCGAGACGAGGTCGAGGGCGAGGTCGGGCCCGAGGTGGGCGACGTGGGGGGTGATGGAGACCTCGGGGGCGATGGAGGCGAGGCGCTTGGCCGCCGCCTCGGCCTTCGGCCGGCCGAGGTCCCGCGGGGTGAACAGGGCCACCCGGTGGAGGTTTGTCTCCTCGACGAGGTCCCGGTCCACGAGGAGGAGCCGCCCGACCCCGGCTCGGGCGAGGAGCTCGGCGGCATGGGTCCCCAATGCCCCGCAGCCGGCGACGAGGGCCGTCGCCTTCCCGAGCCGCTTCTGGCCCTCCTCCCCGACCTCGGGGAGGACCGTTTGGCGAACGAACCGGCGCCCGTTCACGGGTCCATTGTTTCGCGGGGGGGGCTCTGCGGCAACCCGCGCTGAGGGTCCGCTCTCCCTTCCGACCCTCCGTTTCGGTGCTCTTCCCGTTCCCCGTCTCCATTGTCGGGCCAGAGGGAACCGTGGTTCTCCCCGTGCTGTATATTGAGGCGAACCAGGGAGGTTTCCATGGCCATACGAGCGGCGTTGGTGTTCATGTTGACGATAGGGATTGGAAGCGGGGTTCTCGCGGAGGCGCCGCGGTACCTGTGGGCGGAGATCGCCCTCCCCGCGGAGGCGGTCGCCGGTCTTGCCCAGCGGGCGGCGGAGCTCGGGGTCCCAACGGCCGTTTGGTCCGACGGCGCGTTGAAGGTGGAGGGCGACCTCGCTGAGGACGCCCTGCGGGCCGGGGGGACCTACCTCTACCTCGATGGGCAGCTCTTCCTCCTCGGCGTCGAGACCCCCTCCGAGCGGGTGACCCTGCGCGGGGACGCCGCACAGGCCGAGCTCGTGGTGTGGGCAGCGGACGGGCTGGTCCCGCCCTCGGAGGCGTTCTTCGACCTCGCCCGCGCGCTGGGCCTTCTCGCCCCTGGGAGCACGGTCAGCCTCAGGGTGAGGGAGCTCCCGCTGAAGCTCCCCCGGGTCCCGGAGGGGATGAAGCTCGACCCGACCCTGTGGGCGCTGGTTGGGCATCCCGACTGGTTCGGCGCCGCGCGGGACTTCGGCCTCGAGCGGCGGGGTCTGCGGGTGCGTGTGGTGGCCGAGGCGACCGGCGCCCTGGGCGAGGCCCTCGAGCCGTACGTTCTCAGCTCGAGCGGCGCGCTCATGGATCTCCTCATCCCGATCGCCCGGCTCCCCGAGCTGGGCCAGGACCCGGCGGTGAAGACCGTTCGCCCGCCGTTCACCCCCTATCCTGCGATTGGAGGCTGATCCCGATGAACCGCGCTCAACTCAACCTGCCTCGCGTGTGGCGGCGCGCCCTGGGCGCGTTCCTCCTTGTCTCTGTGGCGAGCTCGCTCGCCCTTGCTCAGCTCGACGTCCTCGTCCTCGACGCCGATCGCGCGGCGTGGGAGGCGGTCGCGTCCCAGGCGCGCGGGGCCGGGCTTTCCGCCACGATCAAGGACTACAACGAAGCGGCCCTCTACAACCAGGTCTACCTCTTGGCCGGCCTGGGGGCGGTGCGGTTCGACGTCGCCCAGTCGCTGATGACGTGGACGGGCAGCGTCGCCTCGCGGTACGCTGACCTATCGGCGTATCGGTCTCAGCTTCAGGCCGCGGGCTTGGAGATCTACTCCCACGGGGGGCGTGCGATTGGGGTCGTGCTTCCCTGGCGGCCCGACGCGTTCGCCGGCGTGTCGGCCCGCTCGACGCGCGTGAGCCAGGCGGTTCAGCTCCTGACCTTTCTTCGGGCCGGTGGCACCGCGAGTTCCACCGCAACGGCCAAAGCCGTTCCGCTAACCATTGGTTCGATCACGATCACCAAGACGGCGAAGTCGAATCCTCACGTGGACGGGTCGCTCGAGACCCTGCTGGCGGCGGTGCGGCAGGTCGTTCCGACGGGCCCCCTCACTGCGCTCGCCGGGCTTCCGTCCCAGGCCCGGGATGCCCTGACGAGGGTGGCGGGGATGCTCGGGATCCCCCTCACCGCAGGGGGGGAGGTGACCCTCGTTGTGGAATCGAAGGGCGGGGTGGCTCCGCTCGGGGTAGCCGTGGAGACCACCGCGTCCCCGCTCGGGCTGTCCAAGGTCACAATCCCACTCAGCCAGCTGGAGACCTTCCTCGCCCAGGTGGGGTCGGGTGTCTACGTACGGCTCCCCTACACCCCCCACGAGATGGCCGTCACCTCGGAGGGGATGGCCCTCGTTGGCGCAGGGGCGTTCCACGCCGTTGGGAACCGCGGGTCGGGCGTGAAGATCGCGGTCATTGACCTTGGGTTTGGCGGCCTCTCCACCGCTCAGGCCCAGGGCGACCTCCCCTACAGCGTGATCACCCGCGACTTCACCGGGACCGGGATCGCCACCGGGATCTCCCACGGTACGGCCGTGGCCCAGATCGTGTACGACGTAGCGCCCGACGCCCAGCTTTACTTGATCAAGATCGCCAACGAGGTCGACCTCGATAACGCCGTCAGCTACTGCATCTCCGAGGGCGTGCACGTGATCAACCACTCCCTGGGCTGGTTCAATACGAACTTCTACGACGGGACGGGGACGATTGCCGCGATCGCCCGCCGGGCGACCTCGGCGGGCATCCTGTGGGTTCAGGCGGCGGGGAACTCCGGCCAGAAACACTACGGGGCCACATTCGCCGACGCCAACTCCGATGGCTGGCACGACACGGATGTCACCTTCACCGCCACCGCGGGCCAGCAGATCATCCTCTACCTCACGTGGGACGCCTGGCCGGCCACCGCCGACGACTACGACCTCTACCTGTACGGACCCACGGGGGCGCTCGTGGCGAGCTCCACGGCCACCCAGGCCGGAACCGAGCAGCCCACGGAGCGGATCACCACCACGGCCGCATCGAGCGGGACCT
>CAKZSO010000003.1 GCA_937921255.1 Candidatus Bipolaricaulota bacterium | reverse complement strand
GGAGGTCGTGGACTTCTGCGCCCGCCAGATCGCGGCGTTCAAGGTGCCCCGGTACGTCGTGATTGGGGAGCCGTTCCCGATGACGGCCTCGGGCAAGGTCCAGAAGTTCAAGCTCGCCGAGCGGGGCCGCGAGCTCGTCGCTTCCGGCCAGGTCCCGAGGTACGAGCCCCGCCGGCCGACCAAGTGATGGGCTGCTGGTCCCCCAGCCGCCGCGCGTGGGGTCTCCTTGTCGGTAGAAGTGACCCCCCTCGGGGTGAACATGATCGTGGGGTTCTCACGCGGCGAGTGGAACTGAGTATCCTCGTTGGGTGGAGTTCGCACGGTACCTCGTGACGCCGGAGCGGTGGGAACGCCTCCCGCCGGATTGGGCTCTTCTGTTCGGGCAGGGCGGCCCCCTCGCGGTGGAGATCGGGTTCGGGAACGGGGAGTTCCTTGCCGAATCGGCCGTCGAGCACTCGGACTGGAACTGGGTGGGGTTCGAGACGAGCTTGACCTGCGTGGCGAAGGCGGGGCGGAAACTGGCGCGGGCGGGGGCGGAGAATGTCCGCCTGGCGCTCGTCGACGGCCGGTTCGCCCTCCGCGAGCTCTTCCCCGACGAGACCGTTGAGCGGGTGTTCGTCCACTTCCCGTGCCCGTGGCCGAAGCGGAGCCACGCCGAGCGGCGGGTGATGGACGAGGACTTCGCCCGGACGCTCGCTTCCGTCCTCACACCGTCTGGTGCGTTCGAGCTCACCACGGACGTGCTCGTCTACGCCCAGGACGCGGCGGAGGACCTCTTGGCCCAGGGGTTCCGGACTTCGGGCCCCGACGAGCTCGCCGCGGTCGGCCCTGGGTCGCGGTACGAGGTGAAGTGGCGGCAACAGGGGCGGCGGATCTGGCGGCTGCGGGCGGAGCGGGGGCCGAAAGGGGGTACACTGCGGCTGGCGGAGGGAGCGATGCCCCATGTGCAGATCTCGAAACGGGTCACGCCGGGCGCCGTCTTAAGCCTCGTCGGGCTGAAAGAGACGTGGCCCAGCGGGGCGTTCGTGGTCAAGGCGGCCTACCTCGCGCCGAGCGGCGGTTCGGCGCTCCTTCGCGCGTTCGCCACCGACCGCGGGTTCGAGCAGCAGTACCTCATCGCGGTGGTGCCCGATGGCGAAGGGGCGATGGTCAAGCTCGATGGAGCCGCGGTTCCGTTCCGGACCCCGGCGGTGAAGCGCTCGGTGGCCGCGGTCGCCGCGGCCCTGGAGGGACAATGAAGCGAATAGCGGTCGCAACGCTGATCGTGGCGGTGGCTGGGGGGGCGATGGGGGGCGAGGTCGGAACCCGCGTGGAGCTAGGGGAGCGCCCTCTGGTCTTGGGCTGGCTCTACTTGGCGGGGAGCGTGGGCACGGTCAAGCTATCGGGACGGGCGGAGGGGGACCTCCTCTGCGGCTGCCCGCGTCGCCTCCAGCTTGGGGCGACCACCGGGTGGGGGGACGTGTCCACGGGGGTTGAGATGGGGGTTCTTGCCACGGGACGGGTCGACCTGTCGGTGACCGGGTCGTACAAACCCGTGTGGGGGACGAACCTCGGCCCTGTTGCCTTTCAGGCGGGCGGCAAGGGGACGGTCGCCGACGTCCTGGGCGCGCGGTTTCTATCGGGGACGGGGTGGATCTCCGTTCGGCTGGACCGCGACCCGTGGTGGACGGAGGCGAACGCCAACCTGGGCTGGCCGGGGGGCAACCCGTTTGGAGAGGTTCGGGTGGGCCTGAGCGGAGCGAGCTGGGCAAGCCTGACGCTGTCAACGTCGGGAGCGGGGCTTGAGCTGGGGGCGGAGACGCGGGAGTGGACGGTCCAGAGCTCGTTTTCTCTCCATCCCGTTTTCCAGACGGTTGCGATTGGGATCCGGGCCGAACGGGTGCGGATCCAGGGACGGGTCACGGTTCGACCCCAGGGGCCAGTGCTGGGGAGCATCACCGTGACAGCAGCCGAGGCACCGTGGTTGGGCTCGGTGATCGTGTCGTTGTCAGGGGGGGGGCTGGACAAGGTCACAGCGGAGGTGCGGTACACGCTCGGCAACTAGGTCTGCGGGCCGCGCCACTCGTTGGGGATGTAGGCGGGAAGGACCGCTGCGCCGAGGAGCCCCGCGTCGTCGCCGAGCGGGGTCAGCGTGACCTGGGGGGGCGTGCGGGCCATCCCCTGGAGGGCAAAGAGGACGTGGGGACCGAGGAACTCCCACGACCGGGTGATCCCCCCGCCGAGTACGATCCGCTCGGGCTCGAGGACCTCGTGGACGATCGCCAGGCCCTGGCCAACGGCCTGACATGCGGTGAGGACGAGGTCTCTCGCAACGGGATCCCCCGCTTGGGCGAGGCGGACGAGGTCCTGGGCGGATAGGGGAACCCCGAGCGCCTCCGATCCCCGACGGGCGAGCGAGGCCCCGCCGGCGAGCGCCTCCAGGCACCCCTTCTTCCCGCAGGCGCAGGGAGGTCCCTCCGCCTGGAGCACGATGTGTCCGATCTCTCCCGCGGCCCCGGTTGCTCCCCACACGACCTCTCCCCCCGCGACCACCCCTCCGCCGATCCCCGTGGACCAGGTCACGTAGACGAAGTCGCGGCCCCGCCCTCCGAACGCGAGCTCGCCGATCGCCGCGCACGTGGCGTCGTTCGCGAGGTACACCGGACACCCAAACGCCCGCCCAAGCTCCTCGCGCACCCCGACCTTCTCCCACCCCGGGAGGTTTGGGCAGGTGAGGATTCGCCCCGCGCGCATGTCGAGGGGGGCCGGTGCTCCGACCCCAATTGTCCCGGGCTTGGGCCAGCCCGCCGCGGCCAGGACCACGCGAATAGCGTCTTCGACCTCGCGGATCCCTCGAGTGGGGAACGCCCGCCGGACCCGGAGGTGCCCTCCCTCGACCGCTGCGACCCGGGTCTGGGTACCGCCGACGTCCACGCCGATTGTCCGGTCCATCGCCCTGATCTTACCGGCCCGAGCCAGTGCCGAACGGGGGCGCGTGGAGTCGGGTATATAATGGCGGAGGTCTTGTGGTGCGCAGACGGCGGGTTTCGCGGCGGACGTGGATTGCGGGGGGAATCCTTCTCCTCCCCGTGGCGCTTGGGTTCATCCCCGGTGTTCCCCACCCGTTCCTGAGCTTCTTCCTGTGGTGGGTCCCTTCCCCGCCGCGGGTCGAGGTCCCCGCCCCGCTCCCTGGCGTGGAGCGGGTCATCGTGATCGCTCCCCATCCTGACGACGAGCTTCTGGCCCTCGGGGGGACGATCGCCCACCTCAAGGCGACGGGCCACCAGGTCCTGGTGGTCTTCCTCACGAACGGAGATGCCAACCGGGCGGCCAAGAGCGTGTTCACGCTCAACCCCCTCCGCCGCGCCGAGGATTTCCGGGCCCTCGGGTACCGCCGCCAGAAGGAGGCGGTCGCGTCGCTCCGGGTCTTGGGGGTGCCGGTGGGTTCGGTCCTGTTCCTCGGTTACCCGGACGGGGGGCTGACGGCACTTCTCGGCAAGCACTGGAAGCGCGAGGAGCCGTACACGAGCCCGTTTACGAAGGCGAACCACGCGTTTTACCGGAACAGCTTCAACGCCCGCGCCCTGTACTGCGGGGAGGACCTCGTGGCCGACCTGGCCCTGATCTTGCGCCGGTTCAGTCCCACGGTGATCTACATGCCCCACCCCGAGGACGGCCACCCCGACCACCGAGCCGCGGTTCAGCTCACGCTCGCGGCTCTGGCGGCGGTGGATCTCCCCGAGGATCCGCGGCTTCGCCT
The DNA here is from genome assembly GCA_937921255.1 of Candidatus Bipolaricaulota bacterium. GTDB lineage: Bacteria > Bipolaricaulota > Bipolaricaulia > Bipolaricaulales > Bipolaricaulaceae > Bipolaricaulis. The sequence goes on along the minus strand of CAKZSO010000003.1, from coordinate 61,693 downwards.
GTACATCGTCCACGCCCCGAGCTGGCCGGCCCCCCGGCGGTTGGCCACCGACCGGTCGCTCACCGTGCCGGCCGCGCTCGGGAGCTGGACGTGGCACAGCCACGACCTGACCGACGAGCTCATGGAGGTGAAACTCAGGGCGATCCGCGCCTACAGCTCTCAGTGGATCACGAACGGGCGGTTTCTGGCGAGCTTTGTCCGCCCCAACGAGCTCTACGCGGTGTTCACTCCACCGGTCCGGCCGATCGGGCTGCCCGTTCCAGGCAGGTGATGACGTAGGGCCGGAGTGCTCCCTGCTCCCGGTGTTCGCCGACGATCCGCAGATCAGGACGGGAGAGAAACGGCCGGTGGAACAGCCACCCCGCGGGCCACGGGCCGACAAGGACGATGTGCCCGCCGGGCTGGAGTCTGGGGGTGAGGCGCTGGGCGAGGTCGCGGATCCTCCGCAGCGACCCCAAGTAGTAGAGGATCTCCGAGCAGAACACGAGGTCGAACTCCCCATCTGGCAGGCGGGTGGTAACGTCCAGGAGCTCGAACTCGACGTCCGGGCGGGGGCAGTGGACCCGCGCGCGGGCGATGGCCTCGGGAGCGAAGTCCACCCCCACGACCATCCGTCCCACCCCGGCCTGGGCGAGAAGGCAGGTAAACCGGCCCTCCGCGCACCCGATCTCGAGGACCCGGTCGTAGGGCGGGCGGTCCGGGCTGCCCTGCCGAGGGAGGATCCCGAGCGTGCGCCTGTACTTCTCCGCCTCGTAGGGGCTCGTGGCGTAGTCCCAGGGGTCTGGGGTCCGGAACCGGCGGGAGAAGATCGCGCCGCGCCAGCGGGGGGGAACGAGTGCCCACAGGTAGAGCACCCCCACCTCGAGCGCACCCCGGGCGAGCCCGAGCGCGCCCCTGAGGCGCGCGCCGATCCCGCCTGGCCTTGGCCGGAGCTTCTGGCCGAGGAACGAGAGCATCCCCTCCCGGGACAGGTAGATGACCCCTCCCGCCACGAGCAGGAGCTCGAGGAACCGCACCGTGAGCGAGAACGCCATCGCCCCCTGGGGCGAGATCCCCACCAATCCGAGAATCCCTACCCGCCCCCCTTCGGCGGTGCCCATCCCGGCCGGGGTGAGCCAGAGGAGCGTGGTCAAGATCGCGTTCAGGTTGAAGTACACCGCGAGTTCGCCCAGAGAGAACAGGCGCCCCTCGGTGAAGTAGAAGAACAGCTGGGGCCGCAGGTAGGTGCAGAAGAAGCTCGCCAGCTGAAGGAGGAACGCGAGGGCGGTGAGGGGGAGGTGGCGGGTGAACGCCGCGTGCATCTCGTCCTCCATCGCGTGGACTCTCTCGCCCCACGCCGCCGGCCACTTCCACGACCGCCGGAGGCGCCCGAGCGAGGCCACGATTCGCGATAGCCAGTGGTAGTTGCGGGCGAAGCTGAGCACCCCCAACCCCACCGCGGTCGCCACCACGAGGAGGCCGGCCCCGATCTTGACCTTCGCCGCGGGGGCGAACTGTGTCCCGGTCAGGGTGAACGCTCCCCCGAGCACGGCAAACAGAACCAGGCTCAGCCCGGCGAGCAGGCGGTCCACGAACAGGGTCGCAAACAGGGTCGTCAGGGTCGCGCCGCTCTTGCGGGACCCGAGCCACGCCCGGACGGGTTCCCCGCCGGCGTAGGCCACCGGGGTGAGGTAGGAGAGGGCGAACCCGGCTACACCGATCCCCGCTACCTCGCGGAAACGCAGGCGAACCCTGAACGCGTGGAGGAGGACCGCCCAGCTCGCGACCCAGAACAGGGTTGCGGCGGCGTCGTTTCCCACCATCGCCAGGAACCCGACGGGACCGAGGGTCTGGACCTGCTGCCACACGGCGTCGGGCCCCACAAGGGCGAGGATGAGGGCAAACAACCCCAGTCCCAACCCCACGAGGAGCACCGCCAGCCACGCCCGGCCCATCGCCGCCAAGGGTACCGTGCCAGGCTGAGCCCCGTCCAACCGCCGCCGGGGGTCCGTCCGGGGACCGAACTTGCCGTAACGCTTTCCCTGACGTAAGATTCAGAAGTCCCCATGCCTGAACGGATCGAGACCGCATTCATTGAAGACGAGATGGAGCAGTCGTACATCGACTACGCCGTCTCGGTCATCCGCGCCCGCGCCGTCCCCGACGTCCGCGACGGGCTGAAGCCCGTCCAGCGCCGGATCCTGTACGGATTCCGCGAGCTTGGGCTCATGCCGGGGAAGCCCCCCCGCAAGTCGGCCCGCATCGTCGGTGAGGTGATGGGTAAGTTCCACCCCCACGGCGACATGGCCGTGTACGAGGCGATGGTGGGACTCGCCCAGGACTTCTCGACCCGTTACCCCCTTGTGGACGGGCAGGGGAACTTCGGGTCGGTTGATGGGGATGATCCGGCGGCAATGCGGTACACCGAGGCCCGCCTCGCCCCGATCGCCCGGGAGTTCCTCGACGAGCTCGACGAGGAGACGGTCGATTTCCTCCCCAACTTCGACGGTTCGCTCGAGGAGCCGGAGGTCCTCCCCGCTCGGTTTCCCCACCTCCTCGCCAACGGGGCGTGGGGGATCTCGGTCGGGATGACGACCCAGATCCCGCCCCACAACCTGGGGGAGCTGATCGCGGCCACGCTCCACGTCCTCGACCACCCCGAGGCCGCGGTGGACGATCTTCTCTCCCTCGTTCCCGGCCCCGACTTCCCAACGGGCGGGATCCTCGTCGGACGGGAGGGGATCCGTGCTGCGTACGAAACCGGGGAAGGGAAGCTCACCCTCCGCGCCCGGGCGTTCGTGGAGGACGACCGGATCGTGATCACGGAGATCCCGTACCAGGTGCGGAAGACGACGATCCTGGAGAGCATCGCGGCCAAGGCCAAGGACGGGTCGCTGGATGGGATCGCCGACCTCCGCGACGAGTCGGACCGGGAAGGGTTGCGGGTCGTGGTCGAGCTCAAGCGGGGCGTGGATGGCCATCGCCTGTTGCCGCGCCTCCTCAAGCTGACCCCGCTCGAGCGCACCTTCTCCTGCCACTTCCTCGTGATCCAGGACGGGAACCCCCGCACCCTTGCGCTCCCCGAGATCCTGCGCGCGTTCCTCTCCTTCCGGCGGACCACGGTGCGACGGCGGACCGAGCACCGGCTGAAGGTCGCGAGGGAGCGGGCCCACCTCCTCGAGGGGTTCCGACTGGCCCTGGCGAACCTCGATCAGGTGATCGAGATCATCCGCGGGGCCGCCGAGCCCGCGGAAGCAGAGGCGCTTCTCGCCGCGGAGATCGGCCTCTCCGCCAAGCAGGCCGATGCGGTCCTCAAGATGCGCCTGTCCCAGCTCACGAAGCTCGAGCGGCGGAAGATCGAGGAAGAGCTCGCCGAGCTCAAGGCGAACATCACCGAGTACGAGGGGGTGCTCGCCGACCCGGGGCGGTTGGACGCGCTGATCCGCGTCGAGCTCCAGGAGATCGCTCGCCAGTACGGGGACGCGCGGCGGACGGCGATCGTCGAGTCGTCGGAGGCGATCGAGCTCTCGGCCCTCGAGGCCCCCCGCCAGGACGTGATCCTCTGCGTGACGGGGAAGGGGTACGTGAACACGACCGGCTGTGAGGCGTACCGGGCCCAGGGGCGGGGTGGAAAGGGCGTGATCGGGATCCGCCCCAAGGACGGGGACTACCTCCGGACGATGGTCGCTGCCCACACCCACCAGGACCTCCTTGTGTTCACCGACCGCGGCCGCGTGTTCAAGCTCCCCCTCGGGCGCCTCGAGCTCGGGGACCGGGACTCGGTCGGGAAGAACCTCCGCCAGTTCCTGGAGATGGAGCTCGACGAGGAGATCCGGGCGGTCCTCCCGGTGGAGAGCTACGGGACCGGGTACGCCCTCCTCGCCACCCGGCACGGGATCGTGAACCGCAACGCCCTCTCCGACTACGCGAATGCGAACACGAAGGGGATCCTCGCCCACTCGATCCCCGAGGAGGACCGGCTTGTGGACGTGGCGATCACCCACGGTGGGGGGCACATGGTCCTCGCCACTGCGGGCGGGCACGTGATCCGCTTTCCGGAGGACCAGGTGCGGCTCACGCGACGGCCCTCCAAGGGCGTGATCGGGATCCGCCTCGCTCCGGGGGACGCGGTGGTGGGGATGGTCTGGCTTCCCCCTGGCGAGACGGAGAAGCGCCTCCTGTTCGTGACCGAAGGGGGGCAAGGGAAGCGCGTGGAGCTTGGGGACCTCCCCGCCCAGGGTCGCGGCGGACGGGGGGTGATCGGGATCAGGCTCGACGATCACGTCCGGTCGCTCGTCACGGCGATCCTCGTCGCCGACGGGGATGAGGTCGCCCTGTCCACCGCGGGGGGGAAGGTGATCCGGTTCCCCGCCTCTCAGGTGAGCACGTTCTCCCGGTACGCGCGGGGGGTGCGGCTGATCCAGGTCGAGCCGGACGACCGCGTGGTGTCGGCGGTGGTGGTGTGATCTGGCCGGGTGCGTGCGGCTGAGTCCCCCGTGGCGCAGCGATGGGGAGACAGGAAGGGTGAGGATGGAGATCAAGGCGGAAGTTAACCGACAACTGGCGATCATCGAGCGCAACACGGAGACCGTTCTCCCCCGGGATGAACTGGCTCGGAAGATCGAGCGGTCGCTCCGGCAAGAGCGGCCCCTGCGGGCGAAGCTGGGGATCGACCCCTCAGCGTCACAGCTCACCTTGGGGCACGCGGTGGTCCTACGGAAGCTCCGGGCGTTCCAGGACCTCGGGCACACCGCGGTCCTCGTCGTGGGGGACTTCACGCGGCGGATCGGCGATCCCTCGGGCAAATCGAAAACCCGGGAGCCGATGTCCCCCGAGGAGATCGAGCGGAACATGCGCACCTACCGCGAGCAGGCGTTCCGGATCCTCGATCCCCGCCGGGCCGAGGTGCGCTACAACTCGGAGTGGCTGGAGAAGCTGACCCTGGCCCAGGTGGTGGGGCTCACCGCCCGGTACACCGTGGCCCGGATGCTCGAGCGGGAGGACTTCCAGCGCCGGTTCCGCGAGGGATCGGCGATCACGATCATGGAGTTCCTCTACCCGCTCGCCCAGGCCTACGACTCGGTGGCGGTGCGGGCCGACATCGAGCTCGGGGGCTCGGACCAGCGGTTCAACCTCCTCATTGGGCGGGACATCCAGGAGGCGTACGGCCAGGATCCCCAGGTCATCCTCACGGTGCCCCTCCTCATCGGGACCGATGGGACGTTCGCGATGTCCCAGTCGCGGGGGAACTACATCGGGGTCGCCGAGGAGCCGGAGGAGCAGTTCGGGAAGATCATGTCCCTCCCGGATGAGCTCATGCCGCAGTACTACACGCTCCTCACCGACACCCCGTGGGAGGAGGTGGCCTCGCTCCACCCCAAGGAAGCCAAGAAGCGGCTCGCCTCGACCCTTGTGGCGTGGTTGCACGATGAGGACGCGGCGCGGAGGGGGCGTGCGCACTTCGAGCGGGTGTTCGAGGACGAGCAGCCGCCTGCGGACATGCCTGAGGTGGTGGTGGGCGACCTCCTGGATTCGGAGCGGGCGGCGAGCATTGTCGACCTCCTCATCGAGGCCGGAATGGCCTCGTCCCGGTCCGAGGCGCGGCGGCTGGTCGATGGGGGCGGGGTGGAGCTCGACGGGGAGCGGGTGAAATCGAGCCGGGATCGGGTCCCGGTGCGGGCAGGGGCCGTGTTGCGGGCGGGGAAGCTCCGGTTTGCCCGGCTCGTGGTCTGAGGTCAGGGGCCGTGGCGACGGGGGATCGGGAGAAGACGTTCGTCGAGGCCCTGGAACGGATCGCGGGGAAAGCGGACTAAGAGCGCATCCTGTGCGGGCGGGGGGGCTTGCGGACTCCGCGGAGGAGGTGAGCTGGGGCGAGGAGGCGATGACGTGGCTGGACCGGGACCTCGACCCGGCAACCCGCGCCGCGGTCCGTGAGCCCTGCGGCCGAGTCTGCCTGGGGAGCGACGGGGTGGCTCGGGCCCGGCGCCGATCTCGCCCACCTACTGCCACTGCTCCCGGGGGGGCGAGCTGTTTGCGGCCCTCCTCAGGCGGGACGTCGAGGTGGAGCTCCCGTCCGCGATCCTCGGGGGAGCCTCAAGTTGCCGGTTCGCCGTTCGCCTCGTGGGGCGCTAGCGGCGGAAGTCGAGCTCGCCACCCTCGCCCCATAGGAACGCCAGCTCGGCCGGGCAGACGGGGCCCTTGTTGTTGTTGGCGAACACGTTCCCTCCCCCCGTCACCCGGCCGGTGAAAACGTAACGGGGTCCCACGCACAGCTCGTGGTACAGGGCCACGCCGACCCCGTAGTTCCCCACGATCGTGTTCCCCACCAGGTGGACCTGGGCCGAATCGCGCACGGCAACCCCCGCTGTCCAGCCACTCTCGGTGATCCGGCACCGTTCGATCGAGGTGGTGGACGAACCGCCGAGGCCGATCCCGCACAGTCCGTTGGAGGTGAACGAGGTCTCGCGGATGTCCCCGTGGACGTTTTCCCATAGCCATACGCCTCCCTGCTGGTTGCGGGACAGGCTGCACCGGACGAGGGTCACACGCGCTGTGCCCGTGGCGTGGACGCCGTGGACGTTGTCGGAGATCACGCAGTCGGTGAGGGCGGCCCGGGCATTCCCCCCGAGGACGATTCCCTCCGAGCCGTACCCCAGGGCGACGCCGGACATCACGAGGTCGGCCCCGTCGATCAGGGATAGGACCGGGGACTCGCCGCCTGACTTCGCGGTGAGGAGGACAATCCCTTCGGATTCGATCCAGAGCGGTTTGCCGAGCGTGATCCCGCCGGTGTAGATCCCCTCGGCGAGGATCAACCGTCCCCCCGGCCGGACGGCGTCCACGGCCTGCTGAAGCGTGGTGTGGTCTCGGTTCGGGAACCGTACGACCTCCTGGTCAGGGAGGGAAAGGGGGACGCGGAGGGTGCTGGGGACGTTCCCCGACAGGTCCACCCCGTTGTTCGCGAACCGGTTTCCGTCGCCGGTGGGCGGGATCGGGGAGAGGCCGAGGACCCCGTGGGCGATCCAGGACTCGATGCGGTTGTCGCGGATCTCGACTTGCGCTGCCCCTCCCACGTGGATGCCCGAGCCCCGTCCACCGCGGAGCGCGGACCCGACGACCGACCCCGCGGCCGTCCCCTGGAGCTTGATCCCGTCCCAGCGAACGGCGGAGACTGTCGAATTCTGGACTTGCAGCCGAGCGTTGTTTCTTGCTACGGCTCCATCCCACGTCTGCGCGATCGTACACGAGGAGAGGGCGACCTGGGCACTGTGCTCGACCCACAATCCGCTGTCCCGATGGTTGGTGATCTGGCAGCCCGAGAGATCGGCCGATGCCCTGTCCTGCACCCAAAGCCCATGGCCCGCGCACGACGAGACGACTGAATCGGTGGCGGTGAGGCGGCTTTCGCCGCGGACCCACAGGCCATGGCCCTCGCTCTTCGTTACGGTGGAGGAGGCGATTCTGAGGTGGGCCTGATCGGCGATCCAGATCCCGGTGCTGCGGTTCTCGGACACGGTGACGGAGGTCAGAACGACCTCCCCCCGGTCCTGCACGTGCAGCCCGTAGCCGATGTTGCCCGTGAGGGTGGAGTCACGCAGCTCCACGCGCGCCTGGTCCCGAACGGCCACGCCACTTCCCGTGTTTCCGGAGAACGTACACCGCTCGGCCGCGACCGTCGCCCGTCCTGACACCAAGAGGCCGTGGGCGCAGCCGGCGGGCTCGGAGCAGGCACCGGTGGCACCGGCGAGCGCGATCCCGGCGAGGATGACCGTCCCTTCGGGTGATGCTACGGCGAGCACGGGGCGGGCCAGGTCCTTCCCGCGGATCACGGTCCGGGCTGGCCCCGCCCCGCGCAGGGTGACGGGCTTGGTCACGTCGAGGTTTTCCGTCCAGGTGCCGGCGGGGAGGCAGATCACCGCACCGGGGGGCGCCCCGTCGAGCGCGGCCTGGATCGACGCCCCGGGTTGGACAGTCACCGAGCAGGGAACCCTCTCCTCGGAGGGGGGCCGGGAGCACGAGAGGAGGGGAAGCAGGGCGCCGATCGCCAGCCACCGAAGAAGATTGGAGGTCACCTGCGGCCTAGCCATGTGCGGCGATTGTAGGAACCGCTTCTGCGGTGCGCCACCATCTGCGGGGCGTCAGCTCGGCTTCCCCGCCCGCGCCAGGACCTCGTCGATCGTCCCCGCCATATAGAACGCCTGCTCCGGGACATGGTCAAGCTCCCCGTCGCAGATCATCCGGAACCCGCGCACGGTGTCCGCGATCCTCACGTAGGCCCCGGGCCGGTTCGTGAAGTTCTCCGCAACGTGGAACGGCTGGGCCATGAACCGCTGGATCTTCCTCGCCCGCATGACGGTGGTTTGATCCTCCTCCGAGAGCTCCTCCATCCCCATGATCGCGATGATGTCCTGGAGGTCCTGGTTCCGTTGGAGGATGGCCCGGGTCCGCTGAGCGACCGTGTAGTGGTCCCGGGACAGGACCCGGGGGTCCATGAGCCGGGAGTCGGACTGCAAGGGGTCCACCGCCGGGTAGATCCCCTTCTCGGCGAGCTCCCGGGTGAGGGTGATTGTGGCATCGAGGTGGGCGAACACCGTCGCCGGCGCGGGGTCGGTGAGGTCGTCGGCGGGGACGAAGACGGCCTGGACTGCGGTGATCGATCCCCGCCGGGTCGAGGTGATCCGCTCCTGGAGCTCGGCCATCTCGGTCGCCAGGGTCGGCTGGTAGCCGACCTCCGACGGCATCCGCCCCAGGAGCGCCGACACCTCGCTTCCGGCTTGGGCGAACCGGAAGATGTTGTCGATGAACAGGAGGACGTCTTTCCCCTCCTCATCGCGGAAGTACTCGGCCATCGTGACCCCGGAGAGACCCACCCGGAACCGGGCCCCAGGCGGCTCGTTCATCTGGCCATAGACGAGCACCGTGTTGGCGAGGACGCCGGATTCCTTCATTCCGAGGTAGAGCTCGTTCCCCTCCCGCGACCGTTCCCCGACCCCGGCGAACACGGAGTACCCCTGGTGTTCGTGGGCGATCGCCCGGATGAGCTCCATGATGAGGACCGTCTTTCCCACCCCGGCGCCCCCGAACAGCCCGACCTTGCCACCCTTGGGGATCGGGGCGATGAGGTCGAGGACCTTAATTCCGGTCTCGAGGACCTCGTCCTCGACCGCGAGGTCGGCGAGCGGCGGGGGCTCGCGGTGGATGGGGTATCGCTTGTGGGCCGGAGGGGGCGGCTGCTCGTCGATCGGCTGCCCGGTCAGGTCGAACATGCGGCCGAGGGTCTCTGGGCCCACCGGGACCGAGATCGGCCCCCCGGTGTCCGTGACCTCGTCGGCCCGGCGGAGGCCGTCGGTGGAGTCCATCGCGATCGCCCGCACCGCGGAGTCCCCGAGGTGCTGGGCCACTTCAAGGACGAGCCCCCCGCCCTCCCGCTCGATCCGCAGGGCGTGCCGCAGTGGGGGGAGGTGTCCGGGGGGGAACTGGACGTCCACCACCGGTCCCCGAATGGTCAGGATTCGCCCCTTTGCGGCACGCGCGTTCTCGGTCATCCTTCCTCCCGCAGGGCCTCAGCGCCCCCCATGATGTCGGCGAGCTCGGTCGTGATCCGCTGCTGCCGGGCCTTATTGTAGCTCAGAGTCAGTTTCTCCAGAAGCTCGTCGGCGTTGTCGGTCGCTGCCTTCATCGCCTGGCGGCGGACGGCGTGCTCGGACGCCTTGGCCTCGAGGAGGATCCCCAGGATGCGGCCGGTGAGGTAGAGGTGGGCCAGCTCGTCCACCGCTGTGGCGAAGTCGGGCTCGACGAGGAGGTCCCGGGGTTCGGCGGAAGGCAGGTCGATGGGCAGGAGCCGCTCGACCCGCACCTGCTGGGCGAGTTCACCGCGGAAGTAGGTGTAGACGGCGTACGCTTCGCCCACCTCGCGTCCGTACAGGGCGAGGAGGTCGTCGCGCATCCTCCGGGCGACCTCGGGCGAGGGCTGGTCGTAGGTGTGGACGTAGCTCGCGGCGAGGGGCCACGGCCCGCGGCGGAAGTGGTGGTACGCTTTGTCCCCGCCGGCGAGGATCCGGACCTCTCCCCACTGGCGGGCGAGCTCCGTCCCCCGGCGATGGAGGTCGCTGGCGTACCGGCCGCACAGTCCGCGGTCGGAGCTCACGATGAGCACCGCTGTCCCCGACGGGCGTACCCCGTCGAGAAGGGGATGGACCACCCCCTCGCGGCGGGCGACGGCCGCGAGGTCGGCGAGAACGCCGCGCGCGGCCTCCGCGAACGGCCGGGCGGCGACGAGCGCCCGCTTGCGCTGGACGACCTGGGTTGCGGCGATCGTGTACATCGCCCGCGTGATCTGCCGCACGTGGCGAACGTTTCCGATCCGGCGGCGGATTTGGCGTACGCGGGCGCCCATCAGGCCCTGAACCCTTCCCGGAACCGGCCGAGGGCGGTGTCGAGCTCGGAGCGGATCTCGTCGGTGAGGCGCCGCTCGGCGGTGAGGCTCCGGAGGAGGTGCGGGTAGTGCTCGCCGAGGAAGGCGAGGAACCCCCGCTCGAAGGCGCGGACCGCCTCCACCGGCACGTCGTCGAGGTGGCCGCCCACCGCCGCGTACAGGGCGACGACCTGGGCCTCGACGGGAAGCGGTCGGTACTGGTCTTGGTTCAAGATCTCCATCACCCGCTCCCCGCGGGCGAGCTGGGCCTGGGACGATTCGTCGAGCTCCTGGGCGAACTCGGCGAACGCGGCGAGGTCCCGGTACTGGGCGAGCTCAAGCCGGAGCTGGCCCGCGACCTCCTTCATCGCCGGGACCTGGGCCGCGCCCCCGACCCGGGACACGGACAGCCCCACGTTCATCGCCGGCCGCTGCCCTTTGTTGAACAGGTCCGCCTCGAGGTAGATCTGACCGTCGGTGATCGAGATGAGGTTCGTGGAGATGTAGGCGGTGATGTCCCCGGCCTTGGTCTCGACGATCGGGAGGGCGGTTAGGGATCCGCCCCCGTGCTCGCTGCTCATCCGCGCCGCCCGCTCCAGCAGCCGGGAGTGGGTGTAGAAGATGTCCCCCGGGTACGCCTCCCGGCCCGGGGGCCGGCGGAGGAGGAGGGAGATCTCCCGGTAGGCGACGGCGTGCTTGGAGAGGTCGTCGTAGATGACGAGTGCGTCCTCTCCCCGGTCGCGGAAGTACTCTCCCATCGCGCACCCGGCGTAGGGGGCGATGTACTGAAGCGGGGTCGGGTCCTCCGCGGAGGCGACGACGACGATCGTGTACTCCATCGCCCCGTGTCGGCGGAGGGCGTCGATCGCCTTGGCGATCGTGGACGACTTCTGGCCGATGGCGACGTAGATGCAGTACACGCCCTGGCCCTTCTGGTGAAGGATCGTGTCCAGGGCGATCGCCGTCTTCCCGGTCCGGCGGTCCCCGATGATGAGCTCCCGCTGCCCTCGGCCGATCGGGGTCAGGGCGTCGATGCACTTGATCCCGGTCTGCAGCGGCGTGTTCACCGGCTGGCGGGCGATCACCCCGGGGGCCTTGTCGTCGGTCTTCCGGTACCCCTCGGGCTCGATCGGCTCTCCCCCGTCTAGGGGGGCCCCCAACGGGTCGACCACCCGGCCGAGAAACCTCTTCCCCACGGGTGTGGACAGGACGCGGCCCGTTCGCCGGACCTCGTCCCCCTCCTTGATCCCGCGGTCGGAGCCGAGGATTGCCACTCCCACCGAGTCCTCGGCCAGGTCGAGGACCAGGCCGTGGATACCCGCTGGGAAGAGGAGGAGCTCGGACGCCATCGCCGAGCGAAGCCCCCACACCCGGGCGATCCCGTCCCCGACCTCGACGACCACCCCCACCTCCTCCATCTTGAGGTCAATGTCCAGTTCTTGGATCTGCTTTCGGAGAATCGCTGCGATTTCGTCTGTGCGTGGGCTCATCGTCTACCCCTTGAGCTCGGCTGCGAGCTCGTCCAGCCGCCCGCGAAGCGACGTGTCCAACCGACGTCCGGACACGACGAGTTCGACCCCCGCCAACAGGTCGGGGTCAAGCACATCTTCGACGGTCACCGACTTCCCGAGGACCTCGGCGAGGTGGGACTGAAGGGAGGCCCGCGCCTCCGGGGTGAGGGGCCGCGCCGTGCGGGCCACGACGTGGAGCGCTTTTCCGTGCTCCTCTTGCTCCCGGTAGAACGCCGGGGCGAGCTCGGGGATGAGCGATGCCTTCCCCCGCCGGACGAGGATCCGCAGGAGGTTCAGGGTGAGCGGGTGGACAACCCCTCCCAGGGCCCGTTCGAGAACTCCTTCCTTCGCAGCCGCGTGGACCAAGGGATGGGTGATGAACGGCTGGGCGAAGTCCGGATCGCCCTCCCACAGCGCGCGCAGGAGGGCGAGGTCCTGTCCAATCCGCCCCTCGACCCCCTGGGCGGAGGCGACCTCGTACAGGGCGCGGGTATAGGGGCGGACGGCGTCGGCCATGGTTACTGGAGGAGGCGGGCGTCCACGCGCGCGGTGAGTTCGGCGAGGAGGCGGTCGTGGTCCGTCTCCCGGACCTCGCGGGCGAGGACCCGGGACGCCCCCAGGACCACGAGCTCGGCGTAGGAGGCGCGCAGGCGGGCGAGGGCTTCCTCCCCCACGCGCTCTGCCGCCTTCTCCGCCTCGGCGAGGATCGCCTGGGCCTGAACACGCGCCTCGCGGCGCGCGTCCTGGAGGATCGCCTGGGCTTCGGCCTCTGCCTGGGCCACGATCTCGCGGGCCCTCCGGTTGGCCTCGGCCAGTTCGGCCTCCCGTTCGGAGAGAAGGGCCCTCGCCTTCTGTTCAGCTTCCTGGGCGCTCCGCAGGCGCGCGTCCTCGACCTCGCGCCGGCGGTCGAGCCAGGCGAGGAGGGGCTTGTAGAGGAACCGTTTGAGAAGCCAGAGGAGCAGGGCGAAGACGGCGAGGTTGAACAGGAAGGTCCAGTTCAGGTTCTTGACGATCGTGCCCCACTCCAGCGCCACGGCGGCCTCCTAGACGACGAAGATCAGGACAATGGCCACCACGAGCGAGTAGATGCCCGTTGTCTCGGCGATCGCGTCGGCGATGACCATCGTTCGCAGGAGGCTGTTCGCCATCTCCGGCTGGCGGGCCATCGCGTCTAGGGCGTGGGCGCCGATGATGCCTTCCCCGACGCCGGGTCCAATCGCGCCGATGCCCATGCAGATTCCGGCTGCCAGGTACTTCGCTGCTGCGACGAGTGCTTCTCCTTCCATGTCGAACCTCCTAGTCAGCGGTGACCTGGATGTACGCCACCGCGAGCAGTGCGAACACGAGCGCCTGGATCGCGCCCATGAGCAGGCCAAACCACGCGTTGAGGAGGAGCATGAGCGGAACCCGCGCCCCCCACCCCAGTACCACTCCCACGGCTGGGATCAGGCTTGCGATCTGCATCGCCACGACCGGGGCCACGGTGGTGAGGAGGGCCCCCCCGAGGATGTTCCCGAACAGACGGAAGCCGTGGGAGAGCGTCCGCCCGAGGTCGCCGACCACGTTCAGGGGGAGGAGGAACGGGAACGGTTCGAGGTACCCCTTGAGGTGGCGGGCGATCCCCTTGGACCGGATCCCGTAGTAGTGCGTCAACCCGTACACGAGGAAGGCGAGCCCCAACGTGACGTTCAGGTCTTGGGTGGGCGAAACGATGTACGGGAGGGGGAGGATGCCCACCCAGTTGCAGAGGAGAACGTAGAAGAACAGGGTTGCGACGAACGGGAGGAGCTGGCGCGCGAGCCGCGGGGACACGCCGCCGAGGAGATGGTTCTGAAAGACGTCCACCACCGTGACCAGGACCGCCGCCCGCCGGGTGAGGGGGGCGTCGGGGTCGCGGGGCAGGCCGCGCGTGAGCCAGCTGGCAGTGGCGAGGAGGATCCCGCCCACGGCCACTGCCACCGCCACCACGACGAGGTTGAACGCGATCTCCACCCCCCCGACGGTGAACCGGAGGGCGAGTTCCTTACCCAGCTGTTCGAGCAAGCCTCACCGTCCAGATCCACCGGCCAACCGAGGGGACGAGGAGCCCGGCGGCGACCGCGAGGGGCGGCAGCCCAGCGAGGACTCCCCCCACGGCCAGGATCGTCACGAGGAGGTGGCGGGCAACACCGGCCAGCCCGGCCGCGATCCCTCCCCCTCCCTCACGAAGGAGCACACCCACCAGTCCCCACCGGACGAGCCGGCCAACGCCCACCGCGGCAACCCCCACGAGAAGGCCCAAGGACCACGGCCAGCCCAGGACGAGGAGCCCCACCGCCGCAGGCAGGGCGAGCCCCAAGCCTTCCGCCATTCCCAGCCCCAGTGCGTCGCGCACGATCGGCCTACAGGGTGCGCATCTCTTGGGCCTTCTTCTCCGCCAGCTCGTCGACCTGCTTCACGTGCTCGGCCGTGAGGTCGTCGAGGGCCTTCTGGAGCCGGTGGTGATCGTCCTCCCCCAGCCGGCCCTCCTTCTTCTCGAGGTCGAGCTTCTCGCGGGCGTCGCGCCGCACGTTACGCAGGGCGACCTTCGCCTCTTCGGCCCTCTTCCCGACGAGCTTCACGAGCTCGTTCCGCCGCTCCTCGGACAGGCGGGGGACCTTGATTCGGACCACCTGGCCATCGTTTTGGGGGTTGAGTCCGAGGTCGGCGGCGAGCACGGCCTTCTCGATCGCCGGGATCTGGGAGCGGTCGAACGGTCGGATCATGATCACATCGGGATCTGGAGCCACAACGTGCGCAATGTGCTTGAGGGGGGTGGGCGTCCCGTAGTAGTCCACCGCCACCGTCTCGACCAGAGCGGGGTTGGCACGCCCGGTGTGGAGTTTGCCGAGTTCGCCCTGGAGCACGCTCAGGGTACGCACCATGTGCCCGCGGGCTTGACGGAGTAGCTCGTGTTCCATAACCGACCCCCTTGCCGGGGAATGCTAGCCCTGCTGCACCGGAACTGCAAGCGGGCGATAATGGGGCGTGGAGCTTCGGATCGAGCACGTCTTGACCGATCACCCGTTTGCGGGGGAGGTCGTCCGCCGCCTTCGTCGGGCGGGGCACGTCGCGGTGTTCGTGGGGGGAGCGGTCCGGGATCTCATCCTCGCCGAGCTCCGGGGGGAGCGGTGCGCGGTCCAGGACGTGGACATCGCCACGTCGGCTTCCCCGGATGAGGTCAAGCGGCTGTTTGCCGATCAGCGCGTCGTGTTGGTGGGGGAGAGCTTCGGCGTGGTGGTTGTTGTTGATCCGGGGGGGAGATCGTACGAGGTGGCCACCTTCCGCACCGAGCGGGGGTACAGCGACGGCCGTCGGCCGGATGAGGTGCAGTGGGGAGACCTGGCTGACGACGTGCGCCGCCGGGACTTCACCGTGAACGGGCTCGTCGCCACGCTGGAGGGGGAGGTGATCGACCTCGTGGGCGGGTTGTCCGACCTGCGGGCTGGCCTGGTGCGGGCGATCGGCGATCCCGCCACGCGGTTTGCCGAGGACCGCCTGCGCATGCTGCGCGCCGTTCGGTTCGCCTGCCAGCTGGGGTTCGCGATCGAGGACGGGACGGCACGGGCGATCCGCGATCACGCCCCCCGGATCACCACCGTGTCGTGGGAACGGATCCGTGACGAGATCCTGCGCATCCTCAGGACGGCGCGGTCGGGAGAGGGGATCCGCGCCCTCGCCGACCTCGGCCTCCTCGAGCACGTCCTACCCGAGATCGCCGCCCTGCGGGGTGTCCCCCAGCCCGCGGAGTACCACCCCGAGGGCGACGTGTTCGAGCACACGGTGGCCGCCCTCCGGGCGGCAGACGGCCTGTGGGACGATCCGCGCCTCAAGCTGGCCCTCCTCTTTCACGACGTGGGGAAGCCCTCCGCGCTCGAGCGGTCGGGGGGGGAGAACATGGGGGGACACTGTGGGCTTGGTGCGGACATTGCGGCCCGCGCTCTCGCTCGGTTGCGGCTCCCCAACCGCGAGATCGAGTGGGTAGCCCACCTTGTGCGGGAGCACATGCGGGTGGCCTGCCTCCCCGAGATGGGGGTGGGGAAACAGGTCCGGCTCCTGGGCGAGGGCGAGGACGACGCTTACCCCCTGGCCGACCTGACGAGGCGGTTCCCCCTGTTCGCTGACCTCCTCCGCCTCGTGGTCTGCGATGCCGAAGCGAGCGTTCATCGGGCGCGGGCCTGGCTTCCTCTCCTCGCGCGCGCGGTCGAGCTCCTCGTTCACCTGCGTCGGATCCAGGGGATCCGCTGCGCCCGCGACCTGCTCACCGGGGACGACCTCCTCGCGATGGGCCTCCGTCCGGGCCCTCGGGTTCGGGAGGTCTTGGAGTTCGTGCATGAGCGGATTCTCGCCGGGGAGATCGCCACGCGCGCCGAAGCGCTTGCGCTCGCCCGGGCGCTGGTGTGGGGTCAGAGGTAAGCGGGGTTCGGGTCCGGATGTCCCTTCTCGCGCTGGCACGCCCCCTCGCGGCCGGGGCGGTTCGCGGCTACGGTGGCAGCGATGAGCGTTCTCAATCTTGGTGCTGAATTGGCGGTTGCGGTCGACGATGTCGTGGGTCAGTGCGTGGCGATCCTGGGGATCCGTGGATCGGGGAAGTCGAACACGGCGGGGGTGATCTTCGAGGAGCTCCTTTCTGCCCGCTACCCGCTGTCCCTCGTGGACATCGACGGCGAGTACTTCGGGCTCAAGGAGAGGTTCGAGGTGCTCGTTGCCGGCGGAGGGGACCACGCCGACGTCGAGCTCAACATGAGCTCGGTCGGAGAGGTCGCGGAGCTGTCCCTCCGCGAGGGGGTACCGGTGATCCTCGACGTCTCGGACATGCTCGGCGGGGAGCGCGAGGCGGTACTGTTCGAGTACCTGACCCGGCTGTGGGCCCTCGCGGGCCGGCTGCGGAGCCCGTACATGATCGGGATCGAGGAGTGCCACGAGTTCATCCCCCAGGGCGTGCGGACGCGGATGAAGGACGTCATCTCCCGGATTGCCCTGCGGGGTCGGAAGCGGGGATTGGGGGCGGTGATCATCTCCCAGCGCTCGGCCAAGGTGGAGAAGGACGTCCTCACCCAGGCCGGGATGCTCTTCCTGCACCGGGTGGTTCACGAGGCGGACATGCGCGTCTACGGCGAGCTCCTCCCCTGGCGGAAGACCGAGGCCAAGGAGGTCGTGACCCAGCTTGAGGTGGGGGAGTGTATCTTCATGACCGGCTCGACAGCGCGGAAGGTGAAGGTGCGCCTCCGCGACACGTTCCACGGGGGGTACACCCCCACCTTCCGCCCCGTGGAGTCCCCCAAGCTGCGCGAGGTGCGGAGGCGGATTCTGGCGGCCACGACCGAGGTGCCCCCCACCGACCTCCCGGTGAGCCCGGGCTCCACCTGGGCGAGAGAACCGGTGGGCGTTGCCCAGATGCCTGAAGCTTTCCTGGACAAGCTTTCCGACGCGAGCCTTCCCTACCACACGGACGCTCTCCCCCGGCCGGACCTTCCTGAGCCCGTCGTTGTCCGCGTCGAGCGGCTCCTCTGTCGGTTGCGGAGGCTGCCCGCGGTGCAGCAGAGGGTGATTGGGTTCCTCGTTGGCCAGGAACCGCAGGCCTACACCACACACGAGCTCGCGGCGTGGGTGGATTGCCCGGAGGCCCTGCTCCGCGTCGAGCCACCGGTTGATGCCCTCGACCTCGGTCTGGTCTCCTGCGAGCGCCTCGCGCGGGGGGTCACCTACCGGGGAGGGGTCCGCCAGTACGTGGACGAGGCGTTCTCTGGGTTTATCCCCGCACTTGGTCCCGAGGGAACGCGACAGCTGGTCTCCTATCTCCGTCAGCAAATCGCTGCTCTTGCCCCGGCTGAGCGTAATCTGGCGTACACCCCTTGACGATTGGCCCTTAAGTGTAGTAGGATGGGGTTGGCCGAGGGAGGAGACCGAATCATGAGGCTGCACATCGAGGAGAGGTACGCTTCGGACTCGGACGCTTTGACAAAATACGTCGAAAAGAAAGTTGAGGTCTTGTCGCGCTACTTCGATCGGATCTCGAAGTTGGACGTGATCCTCGAGGTCGAGGGACCAGCGCAGCGGGTGCAGATGATGGGGTACCTCGTCAACCACAAGGTCGTCAAGGCCAAGGTTGAGACGAACGACATGTACGCCTCGATCGACCAGGCGGTGGACAAGATGCAGCGCCAGCTCGTCCGCTACAAGGAACGGTTGCGGGTGTCGCGCAAGACGAGCCCTGCTACCGCTCCCGGCGGGGCGCGGAAGGCGCCGGTTGGACCGCAGGTCGAGGTCGTGGATGACTTTCCGCGTCAGCCTCTGACTTTGGAGGAGGCAATCCGGGAGCTGGAGCGGGGCGGCCGGGAGTTCCTCGTGTTCTTCCAGGCTGAGGATGACCAACCCGCCGTCTTGTTCAGCCGCGGCGATGGTTCGTACGGCTTGGTGATCCCCCGTCGCTAGTGCTGAGGGAGGGCCGACGGTAGCACTGATGCTGTACTCGGGAAGCCTGGCCAGCACCGTGGCGGCGCGGCTGGCCCACCGGGCGGGGGTCGCGCATCTGCGGCTGGTCTACTTTCGGTCCCCGTTGTTCTTGGGCGAGGACGAGGTGGTTTCCCGGGCTCACCGGTGGCTGGGCGAGTTCCGGCTGCAGAGTGTGGCGCTGAAACGGGAGGGGCTCGCGGTGAATCGGGGGGGGGCCGTGTGTCCCGTGTGCCGGAGATCCCTCCTCGGGCGCGTGCAGCGCCTTGCCCGGCGCGCTCGGGCCGACCTCCTGGTGACGGGAGAAGTGGTGGGACGGGGCGGCCTGGGAGTGGAGGAGCTTGTGGAGCTGGATCGGGCTCTCGGCCTCTCGGGACGGGTCTTGCGGCCGCTTTCAGCCCACCTCCTCCCGCCAACGGCCGCCGAACGCGATGGGATGGTGGACCGGTTGTCCCTGCTTGGCCTCACCGGCGAACGCGATCCCGAGGATGGGCTGCGGGCGGTGGCGAGGGAGCTGGGCGTGGAGCCGTGGGCCGGCGGGCGGCGGTGCGTCCTCTCCGACAGGGCGTTCGTGCGGCGGTGGGCGGAGATCGCGCCCGACGCCCCCGTCACCGAGAACCTTGTGCAGCTGCTCCAGTTTGACCACATCTATCGGATCGGAACGGCGGCGCAGGTCGTGATCGCCCGGAGCGCCGAAGAGCAGGCTAGGCTGCAGCCTCTCTTCCTCCCCTCGGACGTCCGTCTGTACGTGCAGATTCCCCACTCGCCGCTGGCGCTCGTCCGCGCGCCGTGGGCGGACTATAGCCCCGGGGAGCGGGAGGCGATCATCGCCGCGGCGGCGGAGCGGATGGCGGAGGCCGCCGGGCTGCCCCGTGCGACGGCGTGGGTGGTCCGGTTCCGCTGCGAGTGGGAGGGGGAAACGCGTCGGATGAGGCTTCCCATCGAAGGAGAGCCCCTGCCCGCCTTGATCTCCTCCTAAGCCCAAGGTACGATTGGTTGGATCGTGCGGCGGGATACCCCAGAAGCGCAGGCAAAGTAAGGAGGCTAGGTTATGCCCATGTATCGCTACCGGTGCTCACGGTGTGGCAACGAGTTCCGCGAGCTCCGCCCGGTTCGCGATCGGGCCCTCGTTCGTTGCCCTGGGTGTGGTGCAGGAGATGTGACGCGGCTTCTGCCGCGCTTCGGTGTGGTGTACAAGGGAAGCGGATTCTACACGACCGACTACCGGCGGGCGCGCACGGAGAGCGGTTCGTCCAGCAACTCCACAGAAGGGTAGCCGGCCCGTGCGGCCGTCGAGGTGATAGCCGGTGGTCATTTCCGGGGATGACATCAAGCGAATCAAACTGGGTCTGGCGTCAAGCGAGGAGATGCTGTCGTGGTCGCGGGGCGAGGTGACGAACTCCGAGACGATCAACTACCGCAGCCACAAGCCGGAGCGGGGCGGGCTCTACGCCGAGGAGATCTTCGGCCCGGAGAACGACTACGAATGCTCGTGCGGCAAGTACCGCGGGAAGAAGTACGAGGGGATCACCTGCGACAAGTGCGGGGTCCTTGTCACCGACTCCTCGGTCCGCCGGGTGAACATGGGCCATATTCGCCTGGCGAGCCCGGTCGTCCACTTCTGGTACCTCAAGGGGGTGGCCAGCCCCCTGTCGCGCCTCCTGGGGATCAAACGCCGGGATCTCCGGCGGATCGCGTACTACGAGACCGAGACCTCGCGCGAGGACCTGTTTATCGTGACCCAGTCAGGATCTCCGAAGGTTCGCACCGGGGAAACCCTGTACGGGACAGAAGTGCGGATCCTGGCGACAGCGTTCACGTTCCAGGTGGAGCAGGCGCACCTCGTGACCAAGGCCCCGAAGGTGGTGGCCGAGGAGGAGGGAGAGGTCCAGTTTGAGACGCGGAAGCTCGCCAACGGGGAGACGTTCCGGGCCCTGGTGATCGGGCGTCACGAGTACCCCGTGGCCTCCGACGCCGAGGTCTTCGTCGAGGAAGGGGACCGGGTCGAGGTCGGTGAGGCCCTGTGCGAGAGGCCGGCGGGCGAGCTCTGTTCGCAGACGATGTTCGAGATGCTGCGGGCGCGCTACGAGGGGGTGGAGGGGACCCCGATCCAGGAGGTGGTGGACAACCTCGCCCACCTCGTGGTCCGGGTAGGGGAGAACGTCCCGTTGCGGTTGGGCCAAGAGCTGTCCACGCTCGAGGCCCGCGCCTACGAGCGCTGTTTCCCCAGCGGGTTCGAGGCCGCGACGGGCGCCGAGGGGATCGAGCGGCTGCTCGAGGCGCTCGACCTCGACGCCCTCGCCGATGAGCTGTGGGAGGAGCTCGACCACACCGTCAACCAGGGGGAGCGGCGGCGGATCCTCCACCGGCTGGAGGTCGTGGATCAGCTTCGGCAGTCGGGGAACAACCCCGGTGACCTCGTCCTCGAGGTCATCCCCGTCCTCCCTCCGGCCCTCCGGCCGATGATCCAGCTCGAGGGGGGCAAGTTCGCGACCACGGACTTGAACGACCTCTACCGCCGGATCATCAACCGCAACAACCGGCTGAAAAAACTCCGGGAGATGGGGGCTCCGGAGATCATCCTCCGCAACGAGCGGCGGATGCTGCAGGAGGCGGTGGACGCCCTCATCCACAACGAAAAGAAGGACAACCCGATCCGGGGCCGGGACAACCGCCCGCTCAAGTCCCTCTCCGAGCGGATCCAGGGGAAGCAGGGCCGCCTTCGCCGGCACCTCCTCGGCCGGCGGGTGGACTACTCGGCGCGGGCCGTGATCGTGGTCAACCCCCAGCTCAAGATCCACCAGTGCGGGATCCCGAAGAAGATGGCCCTCGAGCTCTTCAAGCCGTTCATCCTCGCTCGCCTGGAGAGCCTTCCGTACGCGGACTACGACGAGATCAAGAACAAGGCCCTCGCCGGCGAGCTCCCCGAGGTATGGGATGCCCTGGACCAGCTCATCCAGGAGTACCCCGTGCTCCTGAACCGGGCGCCGACCTTGCACCGCCTGTCGATTCAGGCGTTCCAGCCCGTGCTTGTAGACGGAGACGCGATCCAGGTCCACCCCCACGTTTGCCCGTCGTACAACGCGGACTTCGACGGGGACCAGATGGCGGTCCACTTGCCGCTCGGGAAGGAAGCGGTGAAGGAGGCGTGGGAGCTCATGCTTTCGGCCCGCAACACGCTTTCTCCGGCCCACGGGCGGCCGCTCGCCCTCCCGACCCAGGACCAGGTCTATGGGTTCTACTTCCTGACGATCCTCGACCCCGCCGGAAAAGGGCGGGGGAAGGCGTTCCGCTCGATCGACGAGGCCGTCCGCGCCCACGAGCAGGGGGTGGTCAGCCTCCACGCCCCGATCCGGGTCCGGATCGGCGGGGAGATCGTGGAGACCACGCTCGGGCGGGCGATCCTGAACCAAGCTCTCCCCCCCGAGCTCCGGGATTACGGTCTGACCCTCGACGTCCGGCAGATCCGACGCAAGCTCGAGGAGTGCTACCTCCGCTACGGGTGGGAGCGGGCAGCGGTGGTGCTCGACGAGCTGAAGTCGCTGGGGTTTCGCTACGCAACCCTCTCTGGCCTGACGATCTCGGTTCCGGACTGCGCGATCCCCGCGGAGAAGGCCGCGCTGGTCGAGGCCGCCCAGGCGAAAGTGGACCAGATCAACCGGATGTTCGAGCGGGGCCTGGCGACCGAGGAGCAGCGGTACCAGTCGGTGACGAGGGTGTGGCGGGAGACGGTGGATGCGGTGGAGAAGGCGACGATGGAAAACCTGTCCCGGATGCCGTTCAACCCCGTGTACTCCATCGTCGCGTCGGGGGCGCGGGGCTCGGCCGGCCAGGTGAAGCAGCTCGCCGGGATGCGGGGACCAATGGCTGACCCCCAGGGGCGGGTTCTCGAGTGGCCCGTGATCTCGAACTTCCGCGAGGGACTGTCGATCCTCGAGTACTTCATCTCTACCCACGGCGGGAGGAAGGGTACGGCGGACACGGCGCTGCGCACGGCGAGCGCGGGGTACCTCACCCGCCGCCTGGTGGACGCCTGTGTTGACGCGATCGTGAAGGAACGGGATTGCGGCACCCGGCAGGGGGTGGAGATCGACCCCCTGTACTTCGCCCCCAAGGGCCAGGTGATGGAGGACATCGCGGAGCGGATCTACGGGCGAGTCGCGGTGGAACCGGTCCGGGACCCGAGAACCGGGGAGATTGTGGTCGAAGCGGGGATCCTTCTCGATCGGGCCACCTCGCGTCGGGTGGGTACGATGGAGGCGTCGCTCGATCTCGACGAACCGGGAGTCGACGAGCGGCTTGGCTTCTGCAAGGCGGTCGGTGACCTGTACCACCCGGAGACGGGCGCGTTGCTCGTCCGCGACGGGGAACTCCTCACTCCCGAACTCGTGGGAGAGCTCCGCGACGCCGGGATCCGCGAGGTGCGGGTGCGGCCGCGGATCGTCGTCCGTTCTCCCGCGCTGTGCCAGACCCCGGGCGGGCTGTGCCAGATGTGTTACGGTCTCGATCTTGCGTTCCACCGCCTGGTCGACCTCGGGGTGACGGTGGGCGTGATCGCGGCCCAGTCCATCGGCGAGCCGGGGACCCAACTCACGATGCGGACCTTCCACACCGGGGGGGTGGCCGGCCTCGACATCACCCAGGGCCTTCCTCGGGCTGAGGAGCTGTTTGAGGCGCGCAAGACGACGAAGGCCGCTCACGCCACGGTCGCCCCCCTCGCGGGGCGGATCACCGGCATCGAGACCACCCGCACGGGTCGGGAGCTCGTGGAGATCACGTCCGAGCCCCACACCGTGGTCCTGCCGCGCGCCCTGGTTCAGGTGGCGGAGGGCGAAGAGGTCGATGGGGCGCGGTTCCGGTCCCTGCGGAGCCCGATCGAGGGGAAGGCGTTCTTCTTCGAGGAGGGGGGAGAGCGGTACCTCGCGGTGGTGGACGAGGCAAACCTCGACCAGATATACATTGTCCCCCCCGAGGCCGAGGTCGTGGTCGCGCACCGCGCCGCCGTGGAGGAGGGCGAGGCGCTGACCACGGAGTACCACCTCGAGGCCCCCGTGGCAACGATTCCCGGCCGGGTCGAGCTCCGGCACGAAGGCGCGGCGCGGCGGCTGGTCGTCCGGGGAGAGCGGGGCGAGGTCCGGGAGTACGACATCCCCTATGGGTCCCAGGTTCTGGTTCAGGACGGCGATTGGGTCGAAGAGGGGAAGAAGCTCGCGACGCGGTCGAGGGCGCTGACCGTGCGCGCCGAGGTCAAGGGGACCGTGCTCGTCGGAGAGGGTTCGCTTGCGGTCTGTACGAAGAAGAGCCGCGCCGTGTTCGCCCCAGTTACGGCAGACGTCCTCCCGATGGTCGAGCACGGGGCCCCGGTCCGCGAGGGCCAGGAGCTCTTCCAGGTGAACGTCTCCCCGGGCGAGGTCGTGCTGATCGACCGCTTGGAGGCCACCGGCGAACGGGTGGCGGTCCGTTACCGGCACCGGGCCCAGGTCGAGTGCGCCGAGGGGACGATCGTGCGGGTCGGTGACAAGGTCGAGCGGGGCGAACCCGTGTCCAAGGGCGTGATCCCGCCCCACTACCTGATGGAGGTGGCCGGCGTCCAGAAGACGCGCGAGTACCTGCTCGTCGAGCTTCAGAAGGTCTACCGGTCCCAGGGGGTGGACATCAACGACAAGCACTTCGAGGTCGTGATCCGCCAGATCCTCAACAACGTGCGGATCGTTGATCCGGGCGAATCGGAGTTCCTCCTGAACGACGTCGTCCCACTCGAGATCTTCCAGCGCGAGGTGCGGCGCCTGACCAGCGAAAACGAGGACATCCGGCGCAGCCGCAGCGAGCTCGTCGGGGCGAAGCTCCTCGCCCCGCTGGTCCGGGGCGGGACCACGGTCGCTGAGGCGAATGAGGAGCTGACCCGCGAGGCGCTGGACCGGGCGGTTGCCCTGGGAATCCGGCAGGCCCGCGTGGAGATCCACGGCGAGGCCCGCACGGTGCGGCTTGTCGAGTACCGTCTCCCCGAGGGGGAGCGGGAGCTCCTCCGGATTTCCCGCGCGGCGCTCCTCCGGAAGTCGTGGCTTGCCGCGGCGTCGTTTGAGCGGACGACGAAGGTCTTGGCCGACGCCGCGCTGCGCGGTGAGGAAGACCCCCTCGACGGCCTGAAGCCGTGCCTCATGGTCGGGAAGAGGATTCCCGTGGGAACGGGGTTTCCGCGACCCGAAGAGGCCAGTCCTGCTCCCCAGAGTTGAAACTCGGGGTAGGGGAACCTAGAATCCCTGGGAGGAGACATGCCAACGTTCAATCAACTTGTGCGACGTGGACGCAAGCCGCAGCGGTCGAAGAGCAAGTCCGTGGCCCTCGCTAGCTGCCCCCAGCGGCGAGGGGTGTGCCTGCGCGTGTTCACCCGAACCCCCAAGAAGCCCAACTCCGCGCTGCGGAAGGTGGCCCGGGTGCGCCTGTCCAACGGGCGCGAGGTGACGGCGTACATCCCCGGTGAGGGGCACAACCTTCAGGAACACTCCCTGGTCTTGGTCCGGGGGGGCCGGGTGAAGGACCTCCCGGGCGTCAAGTACCACATCATCCGCGGGGCGCTCGACGCCGCGGGGGTCGAGGGCCGCCGTCAGGGCCGGTCGCGGTACGGCATGCGCCGTCCCAAGGAGGGTTAGGTGCCCACGTTCGACGTCGTCATCCCCGGTCGCGACACAGCGGCGGACATCCGTCAGGGGTCCAAGCTGGTCGAAAAGCTCATCAACTACGTGATGTGGGACGGGAAGAAGTCGCTTGCCCGACGGACCGTGTACGCGGCGTTCGACCTTCTCGACCGCCGCGGCGAGGGCCCGGCGCTGGACACGTTTGTCAAGGCTGTGCAGAACTGCATGCCCAAGATCGAGGTCCGCTCCCGGCGGGTGGGCGGTGCGGCGTACCAGGTTCCGTTCGAGGTGCCGGGGCACCGTCAGACCATGCTTGCCCTGCGCTGGCTGATCCAGGCGGCGCGGGCCCGCTCCGAGCGCACGATGGCCGAGCGGCTGGCGGGCGAGATCGCCGCCGCGGCCCGCGGGGAGGGGGGCGCGTACCAAAAGCGGCAGGAAGCCCACCGCATGGCCGAGGCCAACCGGGCGTTCGCCCACTACCGCTGGTAGCGGGCCGCACTTCCGCGGGACGCGCCGATGGCGGAGGGGGACGTCCGTAGAATCCGCAACATCGGCGTGATCGCCCACATCGACGCCGGGAAGACCACCCTCACCGAGCGAATCCTGTACTTCAGCGGGAAGATCCATCGCATGGGCGAGGTCCACGACGGGACCACGGAGATGGACTGGATGGACCAGGAGCGGGAGCGGGGGATCACGATCACCGCCGCCGCGACCACCGTGGAGTGGAGGGGGCACGCGATCAACATCATCGATACCCCGGGGCACGTGGACTTCACGGCGGAGGTCGAGCGCAGCCTACGAGTGCTCGATGGGGCCGTGGTCCTGTTCTCGGGTGTGGAAGGGGTGGAGTCCCAGTCCGAGGCCGTGTGGCGTCAGGCCGATCGCTACCGCGTCCCCCGCGTGGCGTTTGTGAACAAGCTCGATCGCGTGGGGTCGGACTTTGCGCGCGCCGTGCAGGACATGGTGGACAAGCTCGGAGCGACTGTGCTCCCCCTCGTCTCCCCGTGGCGCGATGGGGAGGGCAGGCTCCTGGGGATGGTGGACCTCGTGCGGTGGAGGGCGCTGCGGTGGGACCCCGAGGAGTCGGGGCGGAGGGTCGAGGTTCTGCCGGTTCCAGCGGAGGCGGAGGCGGAAGCCGCGGAGTGGAGGGAGCGGCTGCTTGAGAACCTGTCCGAGGTGTCGGACGCGGTGGCCGAATGGTACTTGGCGGGTGAGGACGTCCCCGAGGACGCGCTTCGCACGGCGATCCGGACGGCGACGCTCGATCGGCTGTGGGTGCCCGTCCTCGGGGGGTCGGCGTTGGGCAACGTTGGGGTTCAGCCCGTCCTGGACGCGGTGGTGGCGTACCTGCCGTCCCCGGTGGATGTGCCCCCGGTCCAGGGGTTTGCCCCCGACGGAACGCGCGTCGAGCGGCGGCCTTCAGCCGATGACCCGTTCGCGGCGCTCGTGTTCAAGGTGGCGGCCGATCCCTACGCCGACCGCCTCCTCTACACCCGGGTCTACTCCGGGCGGGCCGCGGAGGGCGAGGTCGTGGTCAACACCGCGACAGGGCGGAGCGTGCGCTTGGTTCGCCTGTTCCGCCTCCACGCCAACCGCCGCGAGCGGCTGAGCGAGGCTAGGGTGGGGGAGATCGTGGGGGTGATCGCGTCGGGCCCCGTGTCCACTGGGGAGACGCTCGCTGATCCCGACCACCCCGTGCTCCTGGAGCGGATCGCGTTCCCCGAACCGGTGGTGTTCTTTGCGGTGGAGGCCCGCTCCGAGCGCGAGGAGCGGGCGCTGCGCGAGGCCCTGGATCGGATTGCCCAGGAGGACCCCACGTTCCAGGTGCGGGACGACGAGGCGACGGGCCAGGTCCTGGTGGGCGGGATGGGCGAGCTCCAGCTCGAGGTTCAGCTGCGGCGGGTTCACGAGGAGTTTGGCGTTCCCCATCGAGTGGGGAAGCCGATCGTCGCCTACCGCGAGACCCTGTCCCGCGCGGTGGACATCGTGGAGGAGTGGGAGCAGACGCTCTCCGGTCGCGGACAGTACGCGAAGATCCTGGTCCGGTTCGAGCCGCTGCCGCGTGGAGCGGGGTTCCGGTTTGAGTCGACCGTGCCGCCCGGGGTGCTGGCGCCGGAGTTCGTCGCGGCGACGCGGCGGGGGATCGAGGGTGGGCTGGGGGCGAGCCCGATCGGGGGGTTCCCCCTGACCGATCTTCGGGCGGTGCTCCATGGTGGACGGTCCCACCCCGTGGATTCCTCTGAGGTAGCGTTTGAAGCGTGTGGGACCCAAGCGCTGCGACGGGCGGTCGAGGAAGGGGGGGCCGTCCTCCTGGAACCCGTTGCGGAGGGGGATATAATCACGCCCACCGAGTATCTCGGTGAGGTGGTTTCGGATCTGGGTCGCCGGCGAGGCGAGATC
This sequence comes from Candidatus Bipolaricaulota bacterium, assembly GCA_937921255.1. Classification (GTDB taxonomy): domain Bacteria; phylum Bipolaricaulota; class Bipolaricaulia; order Bipolaricaulales; family Bipolaricaulaceae; genus Bipolaricaulis. Next base: position 34,280 of record CAKZSO010000003.1, on the reverse strand, counting down.
CAGTCCATTCAAACCCGGGGGGTGGTGGAGGTCGTCCGGTGTTCCATCCCTTTGGGGGAGACCTTCGGGTACGCCACCCAGTTGAGATCCCTAACGCAGGGGCGTGCGGTTCATACCCTTCGGGTGACCCGTTACGACGCGGTGCCGGAAGGAATGGCGCGTGAGGTGTTGAGGAGTCGAGGGTACGATGGCTAGGCAAAAGATCAGGATCAAGGTACAGAGCTACGACCACGAGCTCGTAGATGCCGCCGTGCGCAAGATTGTGGATACCGCGATGGCGAGCCGGGCCAAGGTGAGCGGCCCCATTCCGTTGCCCACGGAGCGGCGGCTGTACGCCGTTCTCCGCTCGCCCCACGTCGACAAGCGCTCGATGGAGCACTTTGAGCGCAAGGTTCACCGACGGCTGATCGACATCAAGGAGCCCACGGCGGCCACGATCAGCGCGCTCATGGAAGTGGAGCTCCCGACCGGAATCGACATCGAGATCAAGCTGTGAGGGATGAGATGCCACTTGAACTGATCGGGCGCAAGGTTGGGATGACGCAGTGGTTCGATCCAGATGGCCGCGCGGTGGCCGCCACCGTGATCCAGGTCGAGCCAGCGGTGATCGTCGACGTGAGGACCCCTGAGCGCCACGGGTACGCGGCGGTTCAGCTGGGATCCGGCGCGGTTCCGGAGCGAAAGGTCAGCCGCCCCCTGCGGGGCCAGTTCCGCAAGCTGGGGGTTGTCCCGCGGAAACACCTCTACGAGGTTCGGGTGGACAACCCCGGCGAGTTTTCCGTGGGCTCGGAGGTCAAGATCGACCTGTTCTCCACTGGAGAGAAGGTGGACATCACGGGGACCACCAAGGGCAAGGGGTTTCAGGGGACGATCAAGCGGTGGGGGTTCCACTCCCGCCCCCGCTCCCACGGCCACAAGTGGTTCCGCCGCCCTGGGGCGGCGGGCCGCGGGTTGGGGAAGGTGGTCAAGGGGCGGAAGTACCCCGGCCACGACGGAACGGACCGCGTCACCGTCCGCAACGTGGCGGTGCTCGCCGTGGACCCGGGGCGGGGGGTTCTCGTGGTGCGGGGATCCGTGCCCGGCCCGCGCTCGGGCGTGTTGCGGATAAGGAAGCAGGATGCCTAACGTACCCCTGTACGCGTTCGACGATCCAGCGGGCCGGCCTGGTCAAGCTTCGCTGCCGGAGGCGGTGTTCGGTCAGCCCGTGTCGGCCGACCTCCTTCACCGCGCGGTGCGGATCGGGCTTTTGAACAGGCGCCAGGGCACAGCGGCCACAAAGACGCGGGGCGAGGTGTCGGGGGGCGGTCGCAAGCCGTGGGCCCAGAAGCACACCGGACGCGCCCGTCACGGTTCGACGCGGTCCCCGATCTGGCGCCACGGCGGCGTGACGTTTGGCCCCCAGCCCCGGGAGTGGGACCTTACCCTACCCACCCGCATGAGACGGAAGGCCCTCGCGAGCGCGCTCTCGTCTCGCGTCGAGGAGGGGAAGGTTCAGGTTATCGACCGGATCGCGTTCCCCAAGCCGCGGACGAAGGATGCGGTGGCGTTGCTCGCGCGGATGTCCTGCCCAGCGAAGACCCTCGTCATCGTTGCCCCCGAGGAGTACGTGGCCCCGGTGGCGCGGTCGTTTACCAACATCCCCGGGGTGACGTGTGCCCGGGCCGACGCGGTCACCGTGTACGAGGTGTTGGGGCACGAGGGGGTTCTCCTGACGAAGGAAGCGGTCCGAGCTTTGGAGGAGCGGCTGAGCCATGGCGGATAGAGAGAGGCACCTCGAGGACATCGTCCTGCGCCCGATTCTCTCCGAGAAGACCTGGCGGGGGATGGAAGAGGGGAAGTACACGTTCGAGGTGGCCGCGGGGGCGGGCAAGCAGGACGTGCGGACCGCGGTCGAAGCCCTGTTTGGGGTGAAGGTTGCCCGGGTGTGGGTGATGAACCGGTCGGGCAAGCCGCGCCGGACCCGCATGGACCGCCGTCACGGGCGGACGTCGGGGGAGAGGCGCGCGATCGTCAAGCTGGCCCCGGGCCACAAGATCGACCTCGTGGGGTGATGAGATGGGCCTGAAGAAGCTCAAGCCGGTTACGCCTGGGCAGCGACACGCCGTGGTCCCCGACTACGCCGAGCTGACGAGGGACAAACCCGAGAAGGGGCTCGTCGTTCCGCACCACCGGAGCGTGGGCCGCAACAGCCAGGGGCGGGTCACGTCCCGTCATCGGGGCAGCGGCCACAAGCGGCGGTATCGGTGGATCGACTTCGCGCGGGAGAAGACCGGGGTTCCCGCGCGGGTGGCCGCAGTGGAGTACGATCCCAACCGGTCCGCGTGGATCACCCTTCTCCACTACGCCGACGGAGAAAAGCGGTACATCCTGGCGCCCTTGGAGCTGCGGGTGGGGGACACGGTGGAGGCGGGACCGGGGGCCGAACCGAAGGCGGGCAACGCCCTGCCGCTCGAGCGGATCCCGGCCGGTACGTTTGTCCACAACGTCGAGTTGCGGCCCGGATCGAAGGGCAAGGTCGCGCGCGCGGCGGGCACGGCGGCCCAGCTCTTGGGGCGCGAGGAGGACCGGGCGATCCTCCGTCTTCCCTCGGGCGAGATTCGTGTGTTCGCCCTCGGGTGCATGGCAACCGTAGGTCGGGTGAGCAACCCGGATCACAAGAACGTCCGCCACGGCAAGGCGGGCCGGGTGAGGCACCTCGGCCGCCGGCCGAGCGTGCGGGGCGTGGCGATGGGGGCCGACGACCACCCGCACGGAGGCGGCGAGGGTCGCACGGGCGAGGGCCGCCCGTCGAAGACCCCGTGGGGAAAGCTCGCCCGCGGTGTCCCCACGCGCAAGAGCAAATCAAGCGACAGCAAGATCCTCAAGAGGAGGAAGTGACATGGCGCGGTCCAAAAAGAAGGGACCCTTCGTGGCCCCCGATGTCCTGAAGAAGCTCGCCAAGCTCAAGGCCGGCGAGATCACGGAGATCGTCACCTGGGCCCGGAGCTCGATGATCACGCCGGAGATGGTCGGGGTCACGATCCGCGTTCACAACGGGCGGACGCACGTTCCAGTCCGCGTGACCGAGGCCATGATCGGGCACCGCCTGGGGGAGTTTGTCCCGACCCGCGTGTTCCGCGGGCACGGCGGCGTGAAGAAGAAGACCGCGGTGCCGAAGTAGGTGAGGTGACGGGATGCGGGAAGCAGTAGCGAAGGCGCGGTTTGTCCGGATGTCCCCGCTCAAGGCCCGCCTCGTGATCAACGAGATCCGGGGCAAGTCGGTGGCCGAGGCGCGGCGGATTCTCGCCCTGTCCCCGAAGAAGGCGAGCCGCCACATCCGCAAGGTGCTGGACTCGGCGGTGGCGAACGCGGAGCACAACTTCGAGCTCGACGTGGAGAAGCTCTCCGTGGTGCGGGCGGTGGTCGACGAGGGGCCGCGGATCCGGCGGTTGAACCCGCGGGCGTTCGGGCGGGCGGACATCGTGCGGCGGGCGATGGCCCACATCACCGTGGCCGTAGCGGAGAAGGAGGAGTAGTGGGTCACAAGACGCATCCGGTCGGATTCCGGATTGGGGTGCTGAGGAAGTGGCGCTCGAACTGGTTCGCCACCGACGCGCAGGTCCCGGAGTACGTGGCCGAGGACTTCCGCCTGCGGGCCGAGATCCACAAGGCGTACAAGGGATCGGGTCTGGCTGAGACCCTCATCGAGCGGACGACGGAGGGGAGGGTCACGGTGACGATCCGCGCTGCCCGGCCGGGGATCATCATCGGGCGGGGAGGGGCGGAGATCGCGGCGCTGCAGGACAGGCTCTCCAAGGCCATGGGGCGCGAGGTGCGGATCGGCGTGATGGAGGTCGAGCACCCCGAGCTCGAGGCCCCGCTTGTGGCTCAAGACGTCGCGTTTCAGATCGAGAACCGAATCAACCCGTATCGGGCGATGAAGGAAACGCTGCGCCGGATCATCGCCGCCGGGGCCCAGGGGGCGAAGATCCGCATCTCCGGCCGCCTCGGGGGAGCGGAGATCTCCCGGTCGGTCGAGATGAAGGAGGGGCGTGTCCCCCTCCACACGCTGCGGGCCGACGTTGACTACGGCCTCGCTGAGGCGTGGACGAAGTACGGGGTGATCGGGGTCAAGGCGTGGGTGTTCCGCGGCGAGGTTTGGTCCATGTCCGACCACCGTGGATCGTCGGAGGTGAAGTGAGATGCCCGCCCTGTTTCCCAAGCGGACGAAGTACCGCAAGCAACACCGGGGGCGGATGAAGGGGATCGCCCGCCGCGGGGCCGAGGTGTCGTTCGGCGAGTTCGGGATCCAGGCCCTGGCTCCAGCGTGGATCACGAGCCAGCAGATCGAGGCGGTGCGCACCGCACTGGCCCGGGGCACGCACCGCGGCCGGGTGTGGGTCCGAATTTTTCCTGATAAGCCTTACACGAAGATCGCCGCCGAGTCGCGGATGGGGAAAGGCAAGGGTGAGGTGGTGAACTGGGTGGCGGTGGTGCGGCCGGGCCGGGTGATGTTCGAGTTCTCCGGCGTGACCGAGGCCGAGGCCAAGGAGATCCACCGCCGCGTGTCCTGCAAGCTGCCGATCCCGACCCAGCTTCGGGCCCGGTTCCAGTTGGGAGGGGAACGATGAAGGCGCGCGAACTGCGGGAACTCTCGGCCGACGAGCTCCAGGCCCAGGTGCGCGAGGGCAAGAAGAAGCTCTTCACGCTGCGGTTTCAGCTCGCCTCCGGGCGGCTCACGAACACCGCCGAGATCGAGAAGACGAAGCGCACGATCGCGCGGGCGCTGACCCTCCTCGAGGAGCGAGAACATGCGTAAACAAAGAATGGGCCGGGTGATCAGCACCTCGATGTCCAAGACGGTGGTGGTGGTCGTGGAGCGCCTCGTCGAGGCCCCCCTTTACCACAAGCGACAGCGGCGGCGGACAAAGTACTACGCGCACGACGAGACCCATCAGGCGCGGGTCGGGGACGTCGTGCGGATCGAGGAGACGCGGCCTCTGTCTAAGCTCAAGCGGTGGCGGCTCCTCGAGGTCGTGCGCCGCGCGGAAGGGTGAGACGATGATCTTCCCAACGACACGGCTGACTGTGGCCGACAACACCGGGGTCAAAGAGGTCGAGTGCATCAACGTCCTCGGTAAAAAGAGCGAGGCGGGCATCGGCGACATCGTGGTGGCCTCGGTCAAGAAGCGGATCCCCACCTCGGAGTTCACGAAGGGGAACATCGTGCGCGGGGTGGTTGTGCGGACGAGGGTCGCCTTCCGTCGCGACGATGGGAGCACGATTCGCTTCGACGACAACGCGGTTGTGCTGGTGGACAAGACCTTGCAACCGCTCGGGACGCGGGTGTTCGGGCCCGTGGCGCGCGAGCTGCGGGAGCGGGGGATGATGAGGATCATCTCCGTCGCCCCGGAGGTCGTGTAAGGAAGCGGGGAGGAACGATGCGGAAGGTGCGCAAGGGGGATCGGGTCAAGATTGTCTCGGGGGAAGACCGGGGCAAAGTTGGGAAGATCCTCCAGGTGTTTCCGGAGAAGAACCGGGTTCTGGTGGAGGGGGTCAACATCGTGACCAAGCACCAGCGCCCGACGCAGGCGGTGCGCGAGCCGGGGATCGTGAAGCGGGAGGCCCCCGTTCACGTGTCGAACGTGAAGGTCGTGTGCCCGGAGTGCAGCGTTCCCACCCGGTTGGCTGTGGTGACCGTGGAGAACCAGAAGCTCCGTCGCTGCAAGCAGTGCGGGGCGACGTTCTAAGGCCATGCTCTACACACGGTTCCGAGAAGAGATCGTTCCGAAGCTTGCGAAGGAGCTCGGGCTGTCCAACGTGATGGAGGTTCCCCGGGTAGCCAAGGTGGTCATCAACATGGGCGTCGGCAAGCACGACGACCCGAAGGTCCTCGAGGGGGCGGTGAAGAACCTCGCCCAGATTGCGGGCCAGAAGCCGGTTGTGACGCGGGCCAAGCGCGCGGTGTCCGACTTCAAGATCCGCCAAGGGGATGCCATCGGGTGCATGGTGACCCTGCGCGGCCCACGGGCCTACGAGTTCCTCTACAAGCTCTTCAACGTGGCCCTACCGGGGATTCGCGACTTCAAGGGAGTCTCGCCCGACGCGTTCGACGGGAGGGGGAACTTCTCGATTGGCCTCACGGAACAGATGGTGTTCCCCGAGGTGTCGTACGATGACGTGGTGCGCGCGCAGGGGATGGACATCACGATTGTGACCACGGCCCGGACCGACCGCGAGGGCACGGCGCTTTTGTCTGCGTTGGGTTGTGCGTTTCGCAGGGATTAGGGGGAGAGATGGCGCGAAAGGCGATGATCGAGAAGGCGGCCCGGCGCCCGAAGTTCGCCGTCCGCAAGCACAACCGGTGCCAGCTGTGCGGGCGGTCGCGGGCCTACATCCGGGATTTCGGCCTGTGCCGGCTCTGCTTCCGCAAGCTTGCGCTGGACGGACAGCTCCCGGGTGTGAAAAAGGCCGCGTGGTGAGGAGGGTGCGATAATGGTTGGCGACCCGATTGCTGACATGCTGGCTCGGATCCGCAACGCCTTGGCTCGCTCCAAGGAGGAAGTGGCCATGCCCTCGTCGCGGACGAAGGTGGAGATTGCCCGGATTTTGGCCGAAGAGGGGTACATCGAGTCCTACGTTGTGGAGGAGGGTGACCCCTGCCCGACGCTGCGGCTCAAGCTGAAGTACCGGCGCGAGGGAACGCGGGTTCGTCGGCCAGCGATCCAGGGTCTGCGGCGGGTCAGCACCTCCGCCCGCCGGGTGTACCTGGGCGCGGACGAGATCCCGAACACCCGGGGCGGGCTTGGGACGGCCGTCGTCTCGACCTCGCAGGGCGTGATGACCGGCCGCGAGGCCCGACGACGGGGGATCGGCGGGGAACTTCTGTACGAGGTGTGGTGAGATGTCCAAGATCGGGAAGAAACCGATTCGGATTCCGCCGGGCGTCGACGTTCAGGTTCACCCCGGGAGGGTGACGGTTCGCGGCCCGCACGGGACCCTCGAGTGCCCGTACGAGACGGAGTTCGTCTCGATCGAGGTCGGGGGCGGAGAGGTGCGCGTGGCCCGCAAGGCGGAGCGCGCTCCGTTTCGGGCACGGCACGGCCTGTACCGGGCGCTCCTTGCGAACATGGTCCGCGGCGTCACGGAGAAGTGGCAGAAGGAGCTCGAGATTCAGGGCTTGGGGTACCGGGCGCGGGCGGAGGGGCGGGCCCTCATCCTCGAGATCGGCTACTCGCACCCCGTACGGTACGAGGTCCCCGATGGGATCGAGTTCTCGGTGCCGGAGCCGAACCGGATCGTCGTGCGGGGGATCGACAACCGGCTCGTGGGCCAGGTGGCGGCGGACATCCGGGCGTTCAAGCCGCCGGAACCGTATCGGGGGACGGGGATTCGGTACCGCGGCGAGGAGATCATCCGCAAAGCGGGCAAACTGGGGGCGAAAGCGTAACGGCCATGGCGAGAAAAACGCGTAAGGAACACCGACTCAAGCGGAAGGCGCGCATTCGGCGCCGGGTGCAGGGGACGCCGGTCCGCCCGCGCCTCAACGTGTACAAGAGCCTCCACCACGTCTACGCCCAGGTCGTGGACGACAGCGCGGGGCGGACCCTGGCCGCGGCGTCCACGCTGTGCGCGGAGCTGCGGGAGCAGGGGGTGCGGAACACAGTGGACGGGGCGCGCGCGGTGGGAGCGCTCGTGGCGCGACGGGCGCGGGAGAGCGGAATCCGCCAGGTTGTGTTTGATCGCTCGGGCTACCCGTACCATGGCAAGGTCCGCGCCTTGGCCGAGGCGGCCCGCGAGGGAGGGCTAGAGTTCTGATGGCGAGGTACCCGGAGCAGCCAGCGCACGAGGTCATCGACATCCGTCGGGTGGGCAAGGTCACCAAGGGCGGAAAGCGTCTTCGGTTCCGCGTTGTGGTCGTCGCGGGCGACGGCGCGGGGCAGGTCGGGGTGGGAGTCGGCAAGTCCGTCGAGATCCCCCAGGCCGTGCAGCAAGCGATTCGAGACGCGATGAAGCATCTCGTTTCGGTCCCGGTTCAGGACGGGACGATCCCCCACGAGGTGCGGGGTCAGTACGGGGCGGCCAAGGTGCTGCTGCGGCCGGCGTACCCCGGGACCGGGGTCATCGCCGGGCGAACGGTGGGGGCGGTGTGCCGGATCGCGGGGATCCGCAACATCCTCACCAAGGCCCTCCGGTCCACGAACCCGCTCAACCTGGCGCGGGCAACGCTCGATGGGTTCAGCCAGATCGAGGGAGTGGAGATGGTCGCGGCCCGACGGGGGAAGACCGTCGAGGAGATCTTGGAGGTTGAGGATGCTCAGGCTCGATAACCTGCGGCCGACCCCGGGAAGCAAGAAGGGCCGAAAGCGCGTCGGACGGGGCTACAGCTCGGGTCACGGCGGCCACGAGTCCGGCAAGGGGACGAAGGGGCAGAACTCCCGGTCCGGGGTCACGGTCCGCCCGGGGTACGAGGGCGGGCAGACGCCGTTCTGGATGCGGTTCCCCAAGCGGGGGTTCCACAACGTGGGCCGCGTCGAGTACGCGGTGGTGAACGTGGGCGACCTCGACGCCCGGTTCGCCGCGGGCGAGGAGGTGTCGCTGGACGAGCTCGTCCGACGGGGGATCGTCAAGGACCCCAAAGGCGGGCTCAAGGTCCTTGGGCACGGCGAGCTCACGAAGGCGCTCGTGGTGAAGGCGGACCGGTTCAGCGAAAAGGCGCGGGAGAAGATCGAGGCAGCGGGCGGCCGCGCCGAGGGCGGGGCGCCGGCGGCCGGCTCGGGCGAGGAGGCGTAGGTGCTGGGGCGCGTTCAGCAACTGTTTGCCGTTGAGGAACTGCGACGGAGGATCCTCTACACGTTGGGGATGCTCCTTGTGTTCAGGATCGGGGCCCACATCCCCGTGCCGGGGGTCGACACGAGGCAACTGGCGGAAGTCCTCTCCGGGGCGTTCGGAGCGGGGCTGTTCCAGTTCATCAACCTGTTCACAGGGGGGGCGCTCCAGCAGTTCTCCCTCTTCTCGCTCGGCGTGATCCCGTACATCAATGCCTCGATCATCCTGTCGCTCCTCATCCCGGCGTTCCCCAAGCTCAAGAAGCTCCAGGAGGAGGGCCGCGAGGGCCGCAAGAAGTTGACCCAGTACACCCGGTGGGGGACTGTGGGGCTGGCCCTCGTTCAGTCCTACGCGATGGGCGTGCTTGTCGTTCAGTACGGACTTGCCCAGCCGTCGGTGGGCTTTTTCGTCAGCACGATCATCACCCTCACCGCGGGGTCCGTCTTTCTGATGTGGATTGGGGAACGGATGACCGAGAACGGGGTGGGAAACGGAATCTCGATGCTCATCATGGCCGGGATCGTGGCCCGGTTCCCAGCCGAGATCCAACAGGCGGTCCTCGAGATCTCGGCCGGCACGGTCCATCCGTTGTGGGGGATCGGCCTGATTGGGTTGTTCGTGGCCGTGGTCGCCCTCACGGTCATCATCCAGCAAGGGCAGCGCAAGATTGTGATCCAGTACGCAAAACGGACCTCGGGCCGTCGGGTGTACGGCGGGCACACGACCCACCTCCCGTTGCGGGTGAACCAAGGCGGCGTGATTCCGATCATCTTCGCCTCGGCGATCCTCACCCTCCCGAGCTCGATCGCGACCTGGGTTCCCCAACTGAACTGGCTCCAGAGCTACGTGTCCCCGGGGAGCACGATCTACCTCGTCGCCTACGTCCTCCTCATCTTCTTCTTCACGTACTTCTACTCGTCGCTCGTGTTTGACCCGAACGACATCGCCAAGAACCTGCGCGAGGCCGGGGGGTTCGTCCCGGGCGTCCGGCCCGGGCAGCCGACCGCCGACTACCTGAGCACGGTGACGAACCGGCTCCTTCTCGTGGGGGGGGTGTTCCTGGCCGGGATCGCCGTCCTGCCATTCATCTTCTCGTCGCTATCGGGCATGCGGGGGTTCTCGATCGGTGGGACGTCGATCCTGATCTTGGTGGGCGTGGGCATCGACACGATCATGCAAATCGAGGCGCACCTCGTGATGCGGCAGTACGAGTCGTTGATCAAGGGCTCGGCGTTCTTGGGGAGGAAGGGCCTGTGAGGAACGTGGTCTTGCTTGGGCCGCCTGGGGCCGGAAAGGGGACGATCGCCGTCCGGGTGGCCGAGGCCCTGGGGCTGCTCCACCTCTCGACGGGAGAGGTGCTGCGCGACGAGGTGGCGCGGGGGACCGAGCTCGGGAAGCTTGCCCAGGCGTTCATGGGACGGGGCGAGCTCGTTCCGGACGACGTCGTTCTGGCGATGGTGCGGGACCGGGTGCGGGATCAGCCGGGCGTTCTCCTCGATGGGTTCCCGCGGACGCTCGCTCAGGCCGAGGGGTTGGCGGGTTTCCTGCGGGTGGACGCGGTGGTCGACCTCGTGGTGACGAAGGACGAGGTCGTGCGACGGCTGGGAAACCGCCGGGTGTGCTCGGCCTGCGGAGCGGTGTACAACCTCGTCACCCAGCGCCCGCGGGTCGAGGGGAAGTGCGATCGGTGCGGAGGGGCCCTCGTCCAGCGCCCCGATGACGCTCCAGAGGTCGTGGCCCGGCGGTACGAGGTCTACGAGCGGGACTCGCGCCCTCTCGTTGACTACTACGCCCGCCAGGGGCTCCTCCGGTCGGTGGACGGGGCACGGCCCCCCGACCGGGTTGCCGCCGACGTCGTCGCCCTGCTCCGATCGTGATCGCTCTGAAGACGGAGGCCGAGCTCGACGTTGTCGCTGAGAACGCGCAGCTTCTGTCGGAGATCCTCGTCGACGTCGCGCTCGCTGTGGAGCCGGGGGTCGAGACGAGCGAGCTCGACCGGCTGGCCGAACGGCGGATTCGGGCGGAAGGGGCGGAGCCGGCGTTCAAGGGTTACCACGGCTACCCGGCGACCCTCTGCGTGTCGGTGAACGAGGAGATCGTTCACGGGATCCCCGGGCCGCGGCGGGTGCGGCTGGGCGACATCGTGTCCCTCGACCTCGGGCTCAAGCGCGCCGGGTACTTCGCCGACGCTGCGCTGACGGTCGGGGTGGGGCCGATCTCCCCGGAGGCCGCGCGGCTCCTTGCCGTCACGCGCGACGCCTTGCGGGCCGCGATCCGGGAAGCTAAACTCGGCGGGTACGTTTCGGATCTATCTCACGCCATCGGCCGCTACGTCGAGGGCCATGGGTTTCATGTGGTGCGGGAGTTCGTGGGGCACGGCATTGGCCGCGATCTGCACGAGGACCCGCAGATTCCGAACTGGGGAGAGCCAGGAAAAGGGACCATGTTGCGGGAGGGGATGGTTCTTTGCCCGGAACCGATGGTGAAGGGCGATGACCTTCCCGTTCGCGTGCGGGACGACGGGTGGACCGCGGTGACGGCCAGTGGGGCGCTCGCAGCCCATTACGAGGAGATGGTTGTGGTTACCGCGGACGGACCGCGGGTCCTGACTGGCGGGATGTGGGAGGCCTATTGTCGAAGAAGGACGTGATCCGGGCGCGCGGGGAAGTGATCGAAGTGCTGCCCGACTCGATGTACCGGGTGAGGCTGGATAACGACCACGACGCGCTGTGCGTGTCGTCGGGCCGGATGCGGAAGAACTTCATCCGGGTGGTCGTGGGGGACCGGGTGGTCGTGGAGTTCTCCCCGTACGACCTGACGCGGGGACGGATTGTGTACCGGGAAACGTAGAGGAGGCGAGGATGAAGGTCCGGAGTTCGGTGAAGAAAATCTGCGAGAAGTGCCGGGTCATCCGCCGCACGGGACGGTTGTGGGTGGTGTGCCGCAACCCCAAGCACAAGCAGCGGCAGGGATAGAGCATGGCGCGGATCGCGGGCATCAACCTACCGGCGAAAAAGCAGATTGCCGTGGCCCTGACGTACATCTACGGGATCGGGCCCTCCCGGGCGCGGGAGATCCTGGAGCGGACCGGCGTCGCTCCGGATACGAAGGTGATGGATCTGACAGAGCAGGAGGTGACGGCCCTCCGGCGAGAGGTGGAGTCGCAGCTCGTCGAGGGCGACCTCCGGCGGCAGGTCAAGGCGAACATCCAGCGCATGATCGACATCGGCTGCTACCGGGGTCTTAGGCACAAGGTGGGCCTCCCCGTGCGGGGCCAGAAGACGCGGACGAACGCCCGAACCTGGAAGGGTCCACGGCCGGCCAAAGCCGGGAAGAGGAAGTAATGGCTCAGGCGCGGAAGAAGAAGGCAATTCGTCTCGACCGGGCGCGGGTGCACGTCCACTCCACGTTCAACAACACGATCATCACCGTGACCGATCCGATGGGCAATGCCGTCGGTTGGCAGTCGGGGGGCACGGCGGGGTTCACCGGTTCGCGGAAGGGGACCCCGTACGCGGCGCAGCTGGCGACCCAGGCCCTCGTACGCGACCTGAAGGACTATGGGGTGCGGTCGGTGATCGTGACCGTGGACGGGACGGGGTCGGGGCGGCAGGCCGTCGTGCAGACCCTGCGCTCGCTTGGGATCCAGGTCGAAGAAGTGCGGAACGTGACTCCCGTGAGTCACAGTTAGGAGGCGGCGAGGATGGGCAGGTACGCAGGTCCGAAGTGCAGGATGTGTCGGCGGGAGGGCGTGAAGCTGTTCCTGCGTGGGGATCGCTGCTACTCAGCACAGTGCCCGGTCTCGAAGCGGCCTCAGGTCCCGGGCCAGCACAGCCGGTTCCGGCGGCGGGCCACTCCGTACGCGATTCGGATCCGCGAGAAGCAGAAGCTCAAGCGGATCTACGGCGTTCGGGAGGCACAGTTCCGGCGGTACGTGGAGGCGGGGAAGAAGTGGAAGGGGGTCACGGGCGAGGCGATCCTCAAGCAGCTTGAGACGCGCCTGGACAACGTGATCTACCGGGCAGGGTTCGCCCACTCCCGGAACCAGGCCCGGCAGATCGTCGGCCATGGCCACATCCTCGTGAACGGACGGAGGTCCGACATCGCCTCGCAGCTCCTTGCGGAAGGGGACATCGTTGAGGTGCGGCCGCAGTCCCGCGACAAGCTGCGGCTCCAGATCAAAGAGGCGGCCGAGCGGCGCCCCGTCCCCACCTGGCTGACACGGGATCTTGAAGGGCTGAGGATCCAGGTCAACGCCGAGCCGAGCGTTGAGGAGATCGAGCAGTCCATCAAGATGAACCTGATTGTGGAGTTCTACTCGAGGTAAGATGGCCCCCTTTGTTTACCCAGAGACGGCAACGTGGGAGGACGCGACCGACCCCCGCTACGGGCGGTTGGTGGTGGCGCCCCTCGAGCGGGGGTACGCCACAACGCTCGGCAACGCCCTGCGCCGGGTTCTCCTCTCGGCGATCCCCGGGGCGGCGGTGGTGCGCGTGCTGTTCCCCGGCCACTTCCATGAGTACGACACGATCGCCGGTGTGCGCGAGGACGTGCTCCACCTCATCCTCAACCTGAAGGACCTCGCGATCCGGTGCCAGGACGAATCGCTCCATCGCCTCTACCTCAACGCGACCGGACCGGGAGAGGTGCGGGCGAGCGACATCGAGGTGCCGACGGGGGTTGAGATTGCCAACCCCGAGCTGCACATCGCCACGCTCGAGAAGAAGGCGAAGCTTGAGCTGGAGATGGAGGTGGAGGTCGGGCGGGGGTTCCGCACGGCAGAGGAGAACAAGCGCGACGACGCGCCCCTGTCCCTGATCCCAGTGGACGCGGACTTCTCCCCCATCGAGCGCGTCAACTTCACGGTCGAGACGACCCGCGTCGGGGGCCGGTCGGGGTACGAGCGCCTGCTCCTGGATGTGTGGACGAACGGGGCGGTTTCCCCGGCGGAGGCGGTTGCGCAGGCGGTGAAGGTTCTGCGCGAGCACCTCGCGCTCCTCGAGGGGGCCCCGGGCGAGCACCCGTCCGGCGAGGCCCAGGCGGCCGTGTCCGAGGAGATGCTCCAGCCGTTGGGCGAGCTGGGGTTCGAGGTCCGCGCCTGCAACCTCCTCAGGGAGGAAGGAGTGATCACCCTGGGAGACCTTCTCGCGAAAACCCGCGAGGAGGTTTCCGACATCCACGGGTTCGGCGAGAAGACGCTCGCCCGCCTGGAGGAGCGTCTGGGGGAGCTCGGCTACACCCTGCGTTCGGAGAAGGAGGACTGATGCGCCATCGCTGCAAGGTACCCAAGCTCAGCATGACGAGCGACCGCCGCAAGGCGGTGCTGGCTGGGCAGGCCAAGGACCTCATCCTGTACGGGAAGGTGGACACCACCCCCTCCCGCGCCAAGGCGACCCAGGCGTTGGTGGAACGGCTCGTGACCTGGGCCCGGAAGGGCGATCAGGCATCCCAGCGCCGGGCGTACTCCGTCCTCCAGAGCAAGGAGGCGACAGCGAAGCTGTTCACCGAGCTCGGCCCCCAGTACAAGGACCGCGACGGCGGTTACACCCGGGTCCTCAAGCTGGGGCCCCGCCGCGGGGACGGGGCGGAGATGGCCCGCCTCACCTGGGTGTGATGGCCCGCCGGGCGGTCGTTCCCCGTGGAGCCCCGGTCTACGGCCCGTACTCGCCTGCGGTACAGGCGGGCCCGTTCCTGTTCGTCTCCGGCCAGCTCCCGGCCTTGCCGGCGGGGGAGCTCCTCCACGGGCCGATTGGGGACCAGACCCGGCTGTGCCTGGAGAACGTCGCCCGGATCGTGGAGGCCGCCGGGGGGACGCTCCGGGACCTCGTCAAGGTCACGATCTACCTCGCCGACATGAACGACTTCGGGGCGGTGAACTCCGTCTACGCGACGTTCTTCGACCGCGACCCGCCAGCCCGGGCGTGCGTCGAGGTGAGGCGCCTCCCCAAGGACGCCCGGATCGAGATCGAGGCCGTCGCCTACCTCCCCTCCGCGGGGTAGAGCTTTCCCGCGGCGTGCCGGGCCCGGAGGGCCTGGAGCATCTCCGTTACCATCTCCGGTAGCCCGTACCGGGGCGCCCACCCCCACTCCGCTCGCGCCGCCGAGTCGTCAATCGACCGCGGCCACGAGTCGGCAATCGCCTGGCGGAAGTCGGGCACGTACTCGACCCGGAACCCCGGCACGTGCGTGCGGATCTCGGCGGCGAGCTCGCCGGCGGTGAAGCTCATCGCGGTGATGTTGTACGTCCGGTAGCGGAGCCGCGCGCACGGCGCCTCCATCAGGTCGATCGCCGACTGCAGGCAGTCCGGCATGTACATCATCGGAAGGGCGGTGTCGTCGCGGACGAAGCACGTGTAGGGTTTCCCCTCCACCGCGTAGTAGAACATTTCCACGGCGTAGTCCGTGGTCCCGCCTCCCGGCGGGGTGACGCTGGAGATGATCCCCGGGTAGCGGAGCCCGCGGATGTCCAGGCCGTAGCGGTGGGCGTAGTAGTCGGCGAGGAGCTCCCCCGTGACCTTCGTCACCCCGTACATCGTCGTCGGGGAGAGGACCGTGTCCTGGGGGGTGCGGTCGCGGGGGGTGCGAGGGCCGAACACGGCGATCGAGCTCGGGTGGAAGATCTGGGCGATCCCGCCCTCGCGGGCGAGCTCGAGGAGGTTGTACAGCCCGTTCACGTTGACCTCCCACGCCCGCTGGGGGTTCTGCTCGCCGGTGGCGGACAGGACCGCGGCGAGGTGGTAGACGACCTCGATCTTGTGGTCGCGGAGGACGCGGGCCAGCGCGTCTCGGTCCGCGACGTCGAGGGTGACGAACGGCCCCGACGTCGTGAGGTCGTCCGACGCCGGCTTGCGGTGCCCCGCAGCGACGACCTGATCTCCCCCGTAGCGCTGGCGTAGCTCGAGTGTGAGCTCTGATCCGATCTGCCCTGTGGCCCCTGTGACGAGAATGCGCATCGCTCCCCCCTGTGGTCGGTGTGATCCGGTCGGCATTCTACCCGTCCCCCTTTGAACGGGCGAGGGAGGCTCGGTAAGCTGGCCCCGAGGAGGAGAGATGGGCAAATACGACTTCATCACCGCTGAGCTCGCCGAGCTCAAGGCGCAGGGCCTCTACAACACGATCCGCACCATCGGAAGCTCCGTTGGCGCGTGGACCGTGGTGGACGGGAAGAAGGTCCTCAACATGTGCTCGAACAACTACCTTGGGTTCGCCAACGAACCGCGGATGCGCGAGGCGGCCAAGGCGGCGATCGACCGGTACGGGGTCGGTCCGGCGGCGGTGCGCTCGATCGCCGGGACGATGACCCTCCATGTCGAGTTCGAGCGCAAGCTCGCCCAGTTCAAGGGCGTCGAGGCGGCGATCTCGCTCCAATCGGGGTTTTGCTCCAACCTGGCCGCGATCCCGACCCTCGTCGGGGCCGGCCACGCCCTGTTCACCGACGAGCTCAACCACGCCTCGATCATCGACGGATGCCGGCTCACCAAGGCCGAGCGGGTGATCTACCCCCACCGGGATGTGGACGCTCTGCGGAAGGCCCTCGCCGAGAAAAGGGACCTCCCCCGCAAGCTCATCGTGACCGACGGCGTGTTCTCGATGGACGGGGACCTCGCGCCGCTCCCAGGGATCGTCGAGGTTGCCGAGGAGTTCGGGGCGATGGTGATGGTGGACGATGCCCACGGCGAAGGCGTTGTCGGGTCCCACGGCCGGGGGATCGTGGATCACTTCAAGCTCCACGGCCGGGTGGACCTCGAGATGGGGACCCTGTCCAAGGCGTTCGGGGTCGTCGGCGGGTACCTTGCCGGAAAGGCGGAGATCATCGAGTACCTCCGCCAGCGGGCGCGGCCGTTCCTGTTCTCGAGCGCGGTCACCCCGGCCGACGTCGCGGCATGCATGGCCGCGGTGGACATCCTCCAGGAGAGCGACGCGCCGGTGAAGAAGCTGTGGGACAACGCCCGCTACTTCAAGGCGAAGATGGTCGAGCTCGGGTTCGACATCGGATCCTCCGAGACCCCGATCACGCCGGTGATGCTCGGGGAGGCGACCACGGCCTGGCAGTTCTCGAAGGAGCTCTTCTCCGAAGAGGTGTTCGCCCAGGCGATCGTGTTCCCCACCGTGCCGCGGGGCAAGGCGCGGATCCGGGTGATGGTCTCGGCAGCCCACACCCGGGACGACCTTGACCTCGCGCTTGCGAAGTTCGCCAAGGTGGGCAAGAAGCTTGGGGTGATCTAGAGCCCGAGGTCGGCTCGGGCCGCCTGCATCGCGGAGAGGACGGCGCCGACGAACTCGTCGAGGGACATCCCGAGCTTGGCCCCGAGGGCGATCCCCTCCCGCGACGCTGAGCGGGCGAACCCCTTCTCCCGGTAGCGGTTGAGGACGTTCTGGGGGGTAAGCCCCCCGATCCTGTCGGGGTGGACGAGCGCCGCGGCGACGACCAGGCCGGTCAAGGGGTCCACCGCGGTAAGGGCGATCTCGATGGGGGTCTCCGGTTCCTTGTGCCCGGCGTGGGCGAGGATTGCGTCGAGGATCCCCGCGTCGGCGAACCCGCGAGCCCGCAGGAACTCAACCGTCTTGCGGCCGTGGACGTCCGGTCGGTCCTTCGTCTCCTCGTAGTCGAGGTCGTGGACAAGGCCGGCCAGTCCCCACCGTTCCGGGTCCTCCCCAAACCGCGGGGCGAGGGCCCGCATCCCCGCCTCCACGGCGAGCATGTGCTTCACGAGGTTCTTCGTCTTCACCCTCTCCTGGACGAGGGCCAGGGCTTCCTGTCGGTTCATCGGGTCTCCTTTCCCGGCGGGGATTGTACGCTCTGCTTCCCGGAGGGGCAGAGACCGAGGAGCGGGCAGTCGGGGCAGCGCGGAGCGCGGGGTCGGCACAGCTCCCGGCCGAGCCGGATGAGCTGAAGGTGGAGCTCCAACTCCGCCCCCGGCGGGACAAGCGGAGCGAGGAGGTTGTGGGGGTCTCCCCGGCCGTCCCACAACCCGAGGCGCTGCGTGACCCGGGCGATGTGCGTGTCCACCGGGAAAAACGGGCGCCCGAACCCGAACAGGAGGACGACGTACGCCGTCTTCTTCCCCACCCCCGGCAGGGAGAGAAGCCACTCCACGGCCCTGTCGTCGGAGAGCTTCGCGAGGAAATCCAGGGACAGGGTTCCCCGCTCGTCTTGTACCCGATGCAGCACGTCCTGGATTCGCGCCGCCCGCTGATGGTGGAGCCCCGCTCCCCGGATCGCGTCCGCCACCGCCTTCGTTCGGGCGGTCGCCACCCAGTCCCAGGTGGGGAACGCCTCGCGGAGCTGGGCGTAGGCGGCGTCGCGGTTGCGGTCCGAGGTGTGCTGGGAAAGAATGGTCCGGACGAGGAGATCCAGGGGGGGCTCAGGTCGGGGAGGCCGGACGGGGCCGTAGTGGGTCCGGAGGCGCCGGGCCACGGCCGTCATCCGGTCTTTGGGGTTCATGGCCGGGAAGGATAGGGGGCCAGGCCGGCCCCGCAAGAGGAGGAGACGGTGCTCAAGGTCGAGACGGGTTCAGCGGTCGTCGTGCGGTGCCAGGATGGGGAGAGGCTCCCCGAGGTCCTTCTGCGGCCCGAGTGGGGGTCGCTCGGGCTTGTGGCCGGGATTGGGATGGTCCGCGGCCTCGTCCTCGGGTACTGGGACGGGACGCAGTACGTCGAGGAACGGATCCCCGAGCCCCTGGAGCTCCTCTCCCTCCAAGGGAACCTCGGGGATGAAGGGGGGAAACCCGTTCTCCACGCTCACATCGTTGCCGGACGGGAGAGCGGGGCGGCCCTCGGGGGCCATCTCCTTTCGGCCACGGTCCACAACACGGCGGAGATCGTGTTCCTCCGGCTCCCGGGGGTCCACCTCGCCCGGCGGCGGGACCCAACAGGCCTCCTCGGCCTCTACCCCGAGGCCGCCGAGGGTTGACGGGGAGGGGAGGGGTGGCTACAACCGGCGGGGCGAAGGTGGCGGAACTGGCAGACGCGCTGGCCTTAGGAGCCAGTGCCGCAAGGCGTGCGGGTTCGAGTCCCGCCCTTCGCACCACCTGGTCCGGTGGGGATTCGCCCGTATAATCCAAGGGTCAAGCGGGAATAGCTCAGTTGGTAGAGCGCCACCTTGCCAAGGTGGAGGTCGCGGGATCGAATCCCGTTTCCCGCTCCAAGCCGTGCCGAGGTGGCGAAACCGGCAGACGCAGGGGACTTAAAATCCCCAGAGCGAAAGCTCGTGCGGGTTCAACTCCCGCCCTCGGCACAAGCGGGGTGGAGCAATTAGGCAGCTCGCCGGGCTCATAACCCGGAGGTTGCTGGTTCAAGTCCAGCCCCCGCAACCAGAGGGGCGGTGTAGCTCAACCGGCAAGAGCGCGCGGCCCATAACCGCGAGGTTCAGGGTTCGACTCCCTGCGCCGCCAGAGGGACAGTTCGCAGGTTCAGCGGCTGATGGTTTCGAAAACTGACGAACCTGCGACTGGCAACCGCCCAACCGTAGTTCCGGGGATGTAGCTCAGTTGGGAGAGCGCCGCGTTCGCAACGCGGAGGTCGGCGGTTCGACTCCGCTCATCTCCACCACACTCCACGCACGCGGCACGGGCCGCCGGCCGCCCTGATCACGCGGCAGAGGGGGGACCGATGGAGCGGACGGAGGCTACAGGCTGGCTCCGTGAGCAGTTCGACGGTTTTTGCCGGAAACGACGTCTGGCCGGCACCGAGGACAACCGCAGCGCCGCCGGTTTTCTCAAGGAGCAGCTTCAGCGTACGGGCTTCACTCCCTTCGAGGAACCGATCTTCACCCTCTCGCGATGGCGTCTCGCCGTGAGCGCAGCGTTCGTCGCCGCTCTCACCGTCCGCTTGGGAGACCCGTTGTCCCTCGTCCTCTTCGTCGTGGCAGCGGGTCCCCTGCTCAGGGTGTGGTGGGGCAGGCGCAGGCAGACCCCGGCTGCAGTCTACGGCGTGCGCGGTGGCTTTGGGTCGGCGGAGGATCCTGGGAGCTTCGCCCGGACCGACCCCAGTTCCGCGGGCGGCGGGATCCGACCTACGGTGATCCTGTGCGCCCACTACGACGCCGTTTCCGTGCCGTTCCCGTTCTCTGGGTCTGTGGCTCGGGTCACCCTGAGCGCGGGCGTGGTGATGGTTGCGGTGGGCTTCCTCCGAGCCCTGCACCCCGCGGCTGGGTTCCTCGCCGCCCTCCTCGTCCTCGGCGCCTTCGCGTTCGCCCTCCTGGGTGGAAACGCATCGCCCGGGGCGGACGACAACGCGTCGGGCGTGTTCGCGGTGCTGGAGTGCGTGAACCGGCTCGGACATCCAGACGGTGTGAACGTCGTGCCCGTGTTCTTCAACTTCGAGGAACAGGGACTGCTTGGGTCGCGGACGTGGGTGAGAAGGCACCTCAGCCAGAAGGGCCAGGGACTCTCTGGCATCACGTTGGATCGCAAGAACACCTACGTGGCCAATTTCGACTGCGTGGGGCGCGGAAAGCGCCTGTTCATCGGGGGGAGTCGGCGATTGAGGGAACGGCTGCTCCGCACCGCGGCAGCACGCGCGCTCGGGGTGAGCCGGACGTGGCTCTACCCCTCGGATCATCTGGCGTTCCGCCCCTGGTGGAAGGCGGTGTCGTTTGTCCGGGCGAACCGGTTCTGGGCCCTGGACCTGGGGTGGGTGCACTCCAGGCGGGACGTCCCGGCCGAGGTCAGGCTGGACGGCCTGGCCGAGCTGGCAGGGATTGTCGAGGAGTTCGTCCAGGGGCTGTCCCTCGCGGGCGGGTGCTAGGGGGCGGGCCGAGGCGGGAGCTCGCGGGCGAGGGCCTCGGCCAGGCTGTCCAGGTCGTGCCCCGTGTTGTACCCCTGAACCGAGACCCGCAGCAGGAGCCGGCTGTTCCAGGGGATCACCGGGACCTCGACCTTCCACCGCTCGAAGAGCCCCCGTTGGAGGGCCCGGCCGTCGCAGGGGGGGAGGAGAAACGACCGCATCTGGAGGGGCCACGGTTCCGGCCCCGCGCCTACCGGCTGAAGCCCAAGCTCCACCGCCCAGCTGAACTCCGTAAGGAGCTCCCGAGACCGGGCGCGGACGGTGTCCCAGTCGTGCTCCTTCAGGAACTGTATCGCCGCCGGGACGGCGAGGTAGGCGCTGATGTCCCGGGTCCCCGTCCACTCGAGCTCGTCCAGGAACGGCGACGGCCCCGGGCCACGCGATCCCTCCGGGCCCCAGGAGACCACGAGGGGCCGGAGGAGCCCTTGGACCCCTCGCCGGGCGTAGAGGAACCCCGCCCCCTTGGGGCTCAGGAGCCACTTGTGGCAGTTCCCGGCGTAGAAGTCGGCCCCCAGGAGCTCCAGGTCGAGGGGGATCTGGCCCGGGGCGTGGGCCCCGTCGACCACGGTGAGGACCCCCTCCTCCCGGGCCCGCCGGACGAGCTCCTCCACGGGGACGAGGAGGGCGGTGGGGGAGGTGATGTGGGAAAGCGACAGGACCCGCGTCCGGGGGGTCCGGCGGGCCAAGACGGCCTCGACCACGTCCTCGGAAGACCGTACCGGGAGAGGAACCTCGGCCCGGACGTAGCGCGCCCCTCGCTCGGCGCACACGTAGCGCCACATCCGGTCCACCGCCCCGTACTCGTGGTCCGTGGACAGGACCTCGTCCCCCGGCCCGAGGGGAAGCGACCGGGCGACGACGTTCATCGCTGTCGTGGCGTTGGGGAGGTAGACGAGGTCGAGGGGGTCGCAGCCGAGGAAGGCGGCGAGGGCCCCCCGGGCCTCGGCCAGCAGGCCCTCGAACCGGCGGCCGAGGAACTCCACCGGCTCCGCCTCGAGCTCCCGCTGCCAGTGCTGGTAGGTCTCGAACACGGGCTCCGGACAGGCCCCGAACGAGCCGTGGTTGAGGAAGGCCACGTCCTCCCGGAGGAGGAAGAGCTTCCGGAGCTCAGCCACGGGAGATGCCAAGGCGTTCGAGGAAGGCCGCGGTGTGCTCCCCGAGCCGCGGCGGGGGCAGGGGGGAGGGGGGCCAGGCCGCGGACATCGGGCAGCCCACGCTCGTGTACCGCCCCACGGTGGGGTGGTCCACCTCCACGAGGAGCCGGCCCACGAGGCCCTCGTCCCCGAAGAGCTCCCCGAGGGTGTTCACCGGGCCGGCGGGGATCCCCACCTCTTTGAGGCAGGCCGTCCACTCGGCCCGTGGGCGAGCTCGAAAGACCTCGCTCAGGAGCTCGATCAGGGTCTCGCGGTGCTTCACCCGATCGGGGTTCGTGGCGAACCGGGGGTCGGTGGCGAGGTCGGGCCGCCCGAGGGCCCCGCACAGGGCCCGGTACTGGGCGTCGGTCCCCACGGCGACCATCAGGAGCCCGTCCGCGGTGGGGAACGCCTGGTAGGGGACGATGTGGGGGTGGGCGGTGGCCAGCCGCCGGGGTTCCTCCCCGGTGAGGAGAAACGCCTGGGACTGGTTGGCGAGGGCCGCGGCCGAGGACTCGACCAACGTCGCCTCCACGTACCCCCCCTCCCCGGTCCGCTCCCGGACGAGAAGGGCCGCGAGGGTCCCGGCGAGGGCCGCCCAGGCGGTGAGCACGTCTACGATCGCCACCCCCACCTTCACCGGGCGATCCCCGTCCCCGGTGATCGCCATGAGCCCGCCCAGGGCCTGGATCAGGGCGTCAAACCCCGGCTCGTCCCGGTACGGTCCGGGCGGGAACCCAGCTACGGACGTGTAGACGAGGTGCGGGTTGAGCTCCTGGAGCCGCTCGTAGCCGAGGCCGAGCTTGGCCGCGGTCTCGGGGAGGAAGTTGTGGATGAGGACATCGCTTTCCTGCACCAGGCGTTCGAGGACGCGACGGTCGGCAGGGGAGGCGAAGTCGAGGGCGATCCCGAGCTTGCCTCGGTTGACCGAGAGAAAGTACGCGGATTCCCCGCCCACGAACGGAGGCCCCCACCGGCGCGTCTCGTCCCCGTTTCCCGGTCGCTCGACCTTGATCACCTCGGCCCCGAGGTCGGCCATCCACATCGCCGCCAAGGGGCCGGCGAGGATCCGGGACAGGTCGATGACGCGGAGCCCACGGAGGGGCTTCCCGTTAGGCGAAGAGGGATGACTCACGTCTTTCCTCCTTGAGGGAGATCCGGATCTCCCCAAACTGGCCATCGTACCCGGGCCGGATCGCGAGGTCCCCGGCCCGCACCTTGGCGATCGCCTCCACCACGCGGGGCGACGTTGTCGGCGCGAGGTCCTCCCGAGACAGGTCGAGGAGAATTGTCAGCTCGCTTCCAAACCTCTCTACGAGCCGGCTGTACTCGGCCTGCACTCCCTTGGTCGCGGGTCCTCTCCCGAGGACCTGGGCGAGGATCTCCGGGAGCGGGACCAGCGATCGGTACGGGATCGCCCCCTCGGGCCGAACCCCGGGGGGGCGGTCGGCGAGCTCCTCCACCCGGTGCAGCACACCTACCGTGACCGGCCGGCCACACTTCGGGCACACCCTCCCGTGGGCGGTGCTCTCCGGGGGGGACAGGGAGACCCCGCAGGCGCGGTGGCCGTCGTAGTGGTACTTCCCCTTCTCGGGAAAGAACTCGATTGTCCCGAGGAACCGCTGCGGGTTCTTCTCCCGGAGGGCGGCGACGAGCGCGGGGTAGGAGAGTTCGGGAAGGTCGAAGAGAGCTGCCTCGCGGCCAAGGCGGGACGGGGAGTGGGCGTCGGAGAAGGAAACGAGGGCGTAGCGGTCCAGGGCTGAGACCCGCCAGTTCATGGGGGGATCGGAGGAGAGACCGGTTTCGAGCGCGAACACGTGCACGGCAGCCGCGCCGAGGGCCTCCTCCAGGGAGTCGAACCCGGATTGGGATCCGAACACCGAGTACCAGGGGGTCCAGGCGTGAGCGGGGATCAGCACAGCCTCGGGAGACGTGCCGAGCACGGCCTGGAGGAGCTTCTCCCCCGAGATCCCGAGCATTGGCCGCCCGTCGGCATCGATGCTCCCGATCTTCGCGAGCTCCCGGCTGATCCTTGTTGCACCCTCGGCGTCCGGGGCGAGGAGGAGGAAGTGGACGCGGTGGGTTCGGCCGTCGCCTCTCCAGATCGCGGCGACCTCGGCCGTGTACAGGAACAGGACCCCATCGTAGGCGTACAGGCCGCCGTCGAGGGGGAGGAGGTGCGCGGTGAGCTCGGCCGACCAGCCGGGGTGGGTGAAGTCCCCCGTTCCGAGGAGGGAAACTCCCTTCTGCTTCGCCCCGTGGGCGAGGCCGGGGAGGTCCATGTCCGGGCTCGTCGCCCGCGAGTACCGGGAGTGAAGATGCAGGTCGGCGACGATCCGCATCGGGCCTGCCCCTAGCGTCCTCTCGCTGCGGTGAGGAGGGCCTCCGCGCGGTCCGTCTTCTCCCACGGGACGTCGAGGTCGAGCCGACCGAAGTGGCCGTAGCAGGCGAGGGGCTCGTAGATCGGCCGGCGGAGGTCGAGGGTCTCGATGATCGCCGCGGGCCGGAAGTCGAACTCCTTCCGTACCGCCCGGTCGAGGGCGGCGGCGGAGACCTTGGGGTCGCGGGCGGTCACGTTCAGGGCCAGGGGCTGGGCCCGGCCGATCGCGTAGGCGACCTGGACCTCGCACGCCGTGGCCAGCCCGGCGGCGACCACGTTCAGGGCCGCGTAGCGGGCCATGTACCACCCCGAGCGGTCGGCCTTCGTCGGGTCCTTGCCCGAGAACGCCCCCCCACCGTGGGACCCGTATCCACCGTACGTGTCTACGATGATCTTCCGACCAGTCATCCCCGTGTCCGAGGCCGGACCGCCGACGACGAACCGCCCCGAGGTGTTCACGAGGACTTGGGTCGTCTCGTCGAGCCACCCGTCGAGCACCGGCTCGACGACGAGCCTCCGGAGGTCCGCCGCGATCTCGTCGGCTGACGCCTCCGGCGCGTGTTGGGCGGCGAGGAGGACGGTGTGGGCGCGGACTGGCCTGTTCCTGTCGTACTCCACCGTGACCTGGGTCTTCCCGTCCGGGCGGAGGTAGAGGAGCGATCCGTCCTTGCGGACCTCGGCCAGCCTCCGGGCGAGCTTGTGGGCGAGCGTGATCGGGAGCGGCATCCGCTCGGGGGTCTCCGTGGTCGCGTAGCCGAACATGATCCCCTGGTCGCCGGCCCCGATCCGGTCGTAGGGGTCGTCGGCCTCCGACCGGAGGACGGCGTGGGCGATGTCGGGCGACTGCTGGCGGAGGAGGGTCGCCACCGCGCACGAGTCGAACGCGAGGCCGTACTCCGGCTTGATGTACCCGACGTCGCGGATCACGCGCCGGGCGAGCGTCGCCGCATCGATCTGGGCCGTGGCGGCGATCTCCCCGCCGATGACCACGAGGCTTCCCGTGATCAACGTTTCGCACGCGACCCGGCCCTGGGGGTCCTGGGCGAGCACCGCGTCAAGGACCGCGTCGGAGACGCGATCCGCCAGCTTGTCGGGGTGTCCCTCGGTCACGGACTCGGCAGTGGTGAGCTTGGTCATCGCAGCCCTCCTTGGGGTAAGCCTATCCCGAAGCGTACAGCTTGACTTGGCGCCCGGCCAGGCGACGGGGGGCACTCGGTTTCGGTGGGGTTTCCTCCGCCGCGTGTTCCTCCCCCCAGAGGGGGGAGTGGGGGGCTCTGGTCAACGCGCAGTTTGCGGGCCGAAGGGCGCCTGACTCCGGGCGGTGGGCGGGGGATTCGCCTGTCCGGTACACTCGGGACGCTGCACGTGGCAGAGAACCCCGAGGAGGGACGATGGAACGGACGCTTGTGCTCTTGAAACCGGATGCGCTCCAACGGCGGCTCGTGGGCCAGATCTTGGCCCGGTTCGAGGCGAAGGGCCTCAAGATCGTGGGGATGAAGCTCCTCCAGGTCTCGCGCGACCTCGCCGAACGCCACTACGCGGAACACGTCGGAAAAACGTTCTACGACGAGCTCGTCTCGTTCATCACCTCGGCCCCAGTGATCGCCCTCGTGGTCGAGGGCCCGCGGGCGATCGAGGCCGTCCGCGTCCTGATGGGGAAGACGAACCCGTTCGACGCCGCCCCGGGGACGATCCGCGGCGACCACGGCCTCTCGGTGGGGATGAACCTCGTCCACGGGTCGGACTCCCCGGCCTCGGCGGCGCGGGAGATCCCGCTGTTCTTCGCCCCCCACGAGATCCTGAGCTACCCCCTGGCCGACGCGGCCTGGCTCGGAGGGTAGGATGCTCCCTCCCCGCTACGACCCGACCGAGGTCGAGCCCCGCATCCTCGCCCGGTGGGAGAAGGCCGACCTCTGGCGGTGCGATCCGAAGAGTGGGAAGCCCCCGTACTCGATTGTCATCCCGCCGCCGAACATCACGGGCCGGTTGCACCTTGGCCACAACCTCGTCTACACCCTCCAGGATCTCCTCATCCGCTACAAGCGGATGGCGGGGTTCGAGGCGTGTTGGTTCCCTGGGACCGACCATGCCGGGATTGCCACCCAAAACGTGGTTGAGAAGGCCCTCGCCCAGGAGGGGACCACCCGCCAGGACCTCGGCCGGGAGGGGTTCGAGCGCCGGGTCTGGGAGTGGAAGGAGCGGTACGGAAACGAGATCGTGGACCAGCTGAAGGTCCTCGGCTGCTCGTGCGATTGGTCGCGGCAGAGGTTCACCCTCGACGCGGGCCTGTCGCGGGCGGTGGCGCTCGCGTTCGTCCGCCTCTACAAGGAGGGGCTCATCTACCGCGGGGACTACATGGTCCACTGGTGCCCCCGGTGCGGGACGGCGCTCTCCGATATCGAGGTCGAGCACGAGGAGGTGGACGGGCACCTCTACCACGTCCGCTACCCGCTTGCGGGCGGGGGGCACGTCACCGTGGCAACGACGCGGCCGGAGACGATGCTTGGGGACACGGGGCTCGCGGTGAACCCGCGCGACGAGCGATACCGGGCCCTCATCGGGAAGACCGCGGTCCTCCCCCTGCTTGGGCGAGGGCTCCCCATCGTGGGGGCCGACGAGGTCGATCCCCAGTTTGGGACCGGCGTCCTCAAGATCACCCCCGGCCACGATCCGGTGGATCGGGAGATCGGCAAGCGCTACGGCCTGCCGGCGATCGACGTCCTCAACCCCGACGGGACGATCAACGACCACGGCGGACCGTTCGCAGGTCTCGACCGGTTCGCGGCGCGGGAGGAGATCGTCCGGCAGCTGAAGGCGGAGGGGCTTCTCGAGAAGGTCGTTCCCTATCGCCACGCCGTCGGGCACTGCCAGCGCTGTCGGACGCGGGTCGAGCCGAAGATCTCGACCCAGTGGTTCGTCCGGATGAAGCCGTTGGCGGAGCCGGCGATCGAGGCCGTGCGCGGGGGACGGATCCGCTTTGTCCCCGAGCGGTGGGCGAAGGTGTACTTCGACTGGCTCGAGGGGATCCGGGACTGGTGCATCTCCCGGCAGCTGTGGTGGGGGCACCGGATCCCGGCCTGGTACGGCCCGGACGGGGAGGCGTTCATCGCGATGGACGAGTCCGCGGCGCGGGCCCGGGCGAAGGAGCACTACGGCCGCGACGTCGCCCTCCGTCAGGACGAGGACGTCCTCGATACCTGGTTCTCCTCCGCCCTGTGGCCGTTCTCGGTGATGGGCTGGCCCGAGGAGACCGAGGAGCTCCGGACGTTCTACCCGACCTCGGTCCTCGTGACCGCGTTCGACATCCTGTTCTTCTGGGTCGCGCGGATGGTGATGATGGGCCTCCACTTCATGAACGAGGTCCCGTTCCGCGATGTCCTCATCACCCCGTTCATCGTGGACGAGCAGGGGCAGAAGATGAGCCGGTCCCGGGGGAACATGATCGACGCCCTCCAGGTCAAGGAGAGCCACGGGATGGACGCGCTGCGGTTCACGATGGCCGGGAGCTCGACCAAGGGCCGGGACATGAGCTTCTCGATGCGCCAAGTGGACGAAGCCCGCAACTTCCAAAACAAGCTCTGGAACATGGCTCGGTTCATCCTGACGAACACCGAGGACCTCGCCCCGGGGGCGGCGCTCGACGGGCGGGCCCTGGCTCCGGAAGACCGCTGGCTCCGCTCTCGGTTGAGCTGGCTCGTGGAGAAGGTCCGGACGGAGCTCGATCGGTACAACTTCCACCTCGCGAGCGACGCCCTGTACCACTTCGTCTGGCACGAGCTGTGCGACTGGTACCTGGAACTGGCCAAGCTGCGGCTCCAAGGTGAGGACGTTGAGGCCCGGACCACGTGCCAGCTCGTCCTCCGCGAGGCCCTCGACATTGTGGTGCGGCTCCTCCACCCGTTCATGCCGTTCCTCACCGAGGAGATGTGGGGCTACCTGGGGGGAGAGGGGATGCTCGCCCGGGCCGACTACCCGCGGGCCCGTCCGGAGTGGAGCGACCCCGCGGCAGAGCGAACGCTCGACCGGTTGATGGGGCTCATCCGCGAGGTCCGGGCGGTGCGGGCCGAGGTCGGGGTTCCAGCAGCGACGGAGGTGGACGTAGTCCTCGTATCCGGGGCGGGCGCCGCGGAGATGGGGGGGGCGTTCGCGCCGGCGATCCGGCGATTGGCCCGGGTGGGGGCGGTCCGCCACGCGCTGGGGGCCCGGCCCCCGGAGGGTGCAGCGCGGGGGGTAGCGGGCGAGATCGCGTTCTTCCTCCCGGTGGGAGACCTCGTGGACTGGGGGGTGGTGCGGGAGCGGGTGCGGCGCGACCTGGAGAAGACGACGGCCGAGCTCGGGAAGCTTGAGGGCAGGCTTTCCAACCCGCAGTTTCGCGAGAAGGCGGCCCCGGATGTGGTCGCCAGGGCTGAGGCCGAAGCGGCGGAGCTCCGGTCCCGGCGGGCGCGCCTCGAGCGGTACCTCGAGGACTGAGCCGCGTTTGGCGGCGCGGGGGCTCGCGCGGAAGATGGAGGAGCGATGGGCGAACCCATGACGGTGGCCGAGGGGCTGGCGGGGGTGCGGGGCCAGGCGCTGCCTCGCCACGTCGCCATGATTATGGACGGGAACGGCCGCTGGGCCGAGAGGCGCGGGCTCCCGCGGATGGAAGGCCACCGCCAAGGGGTGAAGGCCGCGGAACGGCTTGTTCGGTTCGTTGCCGCGGAGCGGCTCGTCCCGTGCCTAAGCCTGTTCGCCTTCTCGACCGAGAACTGGAATAGGCCCCGGGACGAAGTGGAAAACCTGTTCGGCCTTCTCGAGCGGTTCGTCCGCGAGCAGGCGCAGGAGCTCGTGGAGGAGGGGGTGCGGCTCCAGGTCCTGGGCGCGGTCGAGGCCCTTCCGGCGTCTCTGTTGCGGGCGATCCGCGAGGTTGAGGAGCGGACTCGGAGAGGGGACGTTCTTCACCTCGCGGTGGGGATCAACTTCGGCGGCCGGTGGAGCATCCTCCAGGCGGCGCGGCGGGCGGTGGAGCTCGCCCGCGCGGGGAAACTCGCTCCGGCCGAGCTCGACGAGGTGGCGTTCGCGAAGCTTCTCCCCACCGCGGCTGTCCCCGCGCCTGACCTCATCGTCCGCACGGGCGAGGAGAAGCGGATCTCCAACTTCTACCTCTGGGAGGCGGCCTACTCCGAGCTCTACTTCACCCCGACCCTGTGGCCGGACTTCGACGAGGGAGCGCTCCTCGCGGCGATCCGCGACTACCAGGGCCGGCGGCGGCGGTTCGGGAAGGTGGAGCCGTGAGCTCGCTCGCCAAGCGCCTCCTCACGGCCGCGGTCGCCATCCCGCTCGTCCTCGTCCTGTTCTGGCTGTTCGACCGGTACCGGCTGGACTGGGGGGTGTGCCTATTCCTGTCCGCGGTGACGATGAAGGCGGGCTGGGAGTACCTCCACCTCGTGGCCAACCTCGGGATCCCACTCCCCCGTGAGCTGTTCATGTTTGCGATCCCAGCCTACCTCATGCTCCTCGTCCCGTGGGGAGGGCAGTACGCGCTCGTCCTCGCCGCAGGGGTGATCTACCTGATCGTGTTCTACAGCTTCTCCCGACGCGGAGCGCGGGAGGGGTTCTTCGCCTCGCTTGCGGGGATCTTCGGGTTCCTGTACCTCCCGGTGACGATCGGCTTCGTGTACCTCCTCCACAAGGCGGGGTTCCCGTACATCGCCCACCTCCTCCTCATGGTGTGGGGGTACGACTCCGGGGCGTACTTCGTGGGGAGCCTCCTCGGCCGGCACCAGCTTCTCCCGCGGGTCTCGCTCGCCAAGACCTGGGAGGGAGTGGTCGGGGGACTCGTCCTCGCCACGGTGGGGGCGGCCCTCCTCCCGGCGTTCTGGGGCGATCTCCTCCGCTGGGCGCCCCACATCGCGCTCCTCGGCGTGTCGGTCGGGGCGCTCTGCCAGCTGGGAGACCTGTTCGAATCCTTGGTCAAACGAGCGGCGGGGGTAAAGGACACGGGAAAGCTTCTCCCCGGGCACGGGGGGATGCTCGATCGGATCGATGGGCTCCTGGCGGCGGCCCCGTTCTACTTCTTCTACCTGCGGTACATCCTCAGCCTCATCTAGACTGGGTCTGTGTCCTGGGATCTCTCCTCTACCCCCCCTTCCGGGAGGTTGAGAGGGGACTTGGCTACAGGCTGCGGAGCTTGTCCTCGACGGAGCGGACCTTCCCCGCGAGGCGGCCGCCCGGGCCCTCCCGGTCGTCGATCTTGATCAGGGTCGAGACGCGGCGGTTATCGGCGCGAACGGCCATGTGGCAGGCGCGGATCACCGCCATCACCTCGTCCCACTCCCCCTCGACGACCGTTCCCATCGGGGTGAGGACGTGGGGGAGGCCGCTTGCCCGGACGATCCTCTCGCACCGCGCGACGTAAGGGGACAGAGACTCCCCGGCCCCGATCGGCGTGATCGAGAACTCGCAGACGATCATCCCGCCCCCCGCACCTGAACCCCGGCGAACTTCGCCGGGGCGACCCCATGGCCGACCTGCATCACCTGGCTTGGCTCGCCCTTCCCGCAGTTCGGCAGACCCCACAGGTGCCACTCCTGAGGCCCGGCGATCGCCACGCAGGAGCCCCAGAACTGGGGCGTGATCCCGGTGTAGAGCGGGTTCTTTAGGACGCGGGTCCGGCGGCCGTTCTCGATCTCCCAAGCGATCTCGGTCCCAAATTGAAAGTTGACCCGCCGGTCGTCGATCGACCACGATTTGTTCGTCGCGAACAGGATCCCGTGCTTCGTGTCCCGAACGAGGTCCTCCAGGGTGCCCTCCCCGGGGAGGAGGTTGATGTTCGTCATCCGGACGAGGGGGATCCGGGCCCAGCTCGACGCCCGGGCCGCCCCGCTGCTCCGCCGGATCCCGACGGCGCGGGCTGTGTCCCGCGACGAGAGGTAGCCGACGAAGGTCCCGTTCCGGACGAGGTCCACCCGCTGGGCGGGGACGCCCTCGTCGTCGTAGCCAAACGTCCCAAGTCCCCCGGGGACCGTGGCATCGGCTACAAGGTTGACGATCTCCGACCCGTACCGGAAGGCTCCCCGCTTGTCCAGAGAGAGGAAGCTCCCTCCGGCATAGGACAACTCTGTGCCCAGCACCCGATCCAGCTCGGTGGGATGGCCGACCGACTCGTGGACCTGGAGGGCGAGCTGGGATCCCTCGAGGAGGATGTCGAAGGTGCCCGTGGGGCAGACCGGGGCGGTGAGGAGCGCCACCGCCTCTTCCGCAATCTCCGTTGCGTGGTCGAGGAGGCGGAGGCCCTCGATGAACTCGTAGCCGGCGTTCGCGTGGTCGCCGCCGAACGAACAGGGGTACGAGCGACGCTGGAACTCACCTGCCCTGGCGGCGTAGGCCTCGATCCCCGCCCCACAGCTCGTCAAGGTCTGGCAGATGAGGGCCCCCTCGGTGTTTCCAAACACCTTCTCCACCCGCCAGGCGGCGATCCCGCCCTTGGCCATCGCCACTCCCGGCACCGCGAGGATCCGGTCGGAGCAGGAGAAGAGGAGGTCGAGCTTCTCCTCGAGGGGGACCGCCAGCGGGTCGCGCCGGGCCGGGCTGACGAACGTGGCCTGGTGGGCCGGCTCAGGGGCGAGTTCGATCCGTTTCTTCCGGACCGAAGCCGTGGCCTGGGCGATCTCAAGGGCTGCCCGGGCGGCCGTGGCGATCGCCCGTTTTCCCGTGTCCCCCGTGGCGGCGAACCCCCACGCCCCCCTGTGGAGGACGCGGATTCCCACCCCGCGCGAGTCACGGCGGGAGAGACCGTCCACCTCACGGTTCTTGATGCTGACGTTCTCCTCGGTGCGGACCTCGGCCCGCACCTCCCCGTAGTCCACCCTCAGGTCGTGGAGGGCGTTGAGACCCACCTGGACGAGTTCCTCCATCGTCTCCTCCTTTCCCGCTACGCGGGCTCGACCGCGGTGACCTCGGGGACCTCTTCTTTGAGCATCCGCTCGATCGTGTGGGCGAGGGTCATCGCTGCCATTGGGCACCCGTGACAGGCCCCAACGAGCCTCACCCGCACCACCCCATTCTCCGTCACCTCGACGAGCTCGACGTCGCCCCCGTCGGCCTGGAGATACGTTCGGATCCCCTCTAGGGCTTCCCGGACCTTCTCTTCCATGCGTTCCTCCTTGTGCTCTCCCAGAAGGATACCCGCCCGTGGGCTGGGCGACCCCCCCCGGGGCCTGCCGCCGCCCTCCGCTCCGCGGGGCCGTCCCTGGGGGGCCGGTCTCAGGGCAGGGCGCTCACGTCCCACAGCTTGACCTTGCTATCGGCCGATCCCGAGACGAGCCGGGAGCCGTCCGGGCTCCAGGCGAGCCCGAGCACGCCCCCGGTGTGCCCGGTGAGGACCAAGACCTCCCGCCCTGTGGCCACATCGTAGGCCCGGATCGTGGCGTCCTGGCGGCCCACCGCGAGGTAGCGGCCGCTTGGGCTGAACGCCGCGGAGTAGGAGCGATAGATCCCGCTGGGGAGCTCGTAGCGGGTCTTGCCTGTGGCGAGGTCCCACAGTCGCGCGCTCCAGAGCTGGGACACACCTCCGAGGAGGCGGCCGTCGGGGCTGAACGCCAGGGCGCGGAGCGGGGCCTGATGGCCCGAGAGGACCCGAATCGGGCGCCCCGAGGCCACGTCCCACAGCCGAATCGTCGTGTCCTCCCCGCCCGTGGCGAGCGTGGTCCCGTCGGGGCTGAACGCGAGGCACAGCACCGGTCCCTCGTGGCCGGCTAGCGTTCGGACCGTCGTCCAGCCGGTGGTCTCCCAGATCCGGACCGTTCCGTCGTCGGAGGCCGAGGCGAGGAGCGTCCCATCGGGGCTCCACGCCACCCCGTTCACCGTGCCCCCGTGGCCGTAGATCCGCCGGACCTCCCGCCCCGTCTGCAGGTCCCAGAGAAAGATTGCTTTGTCCCGGGCTCCTGAGGCGAGGAGTTCGCCCCCCGGGTGGAAGGCGACCGAGTGCACCCAGCTCAGGTGTCCCTTCAGGGTGTGGACCTCTTCCCGGGTGTGAGGGTTCCAGACGTGCACCGTGCTGTCCCAGGCTGCGGCGGCAACGAGGTCGCCGCGGGGGCTCCACGCCACCCCGTAGAACCACGCGTTACCCGGGAACGTGGCGAGGGCCAGGTCCGGTCGACTGCAGCAGGATTGGGCAACCCCACAGAGCGGTGAAAGGATGGCCAGTCCGAGGACTACGGCGAGAGAGGTCGTCGCGGTTTCGTTCATCTCCTCCTCCTCAGGTACCGGGGGCAGCAGCGGCCACGCCGATGGCCCCAGGGCCTTGCGCATTGTACCCGCCGGCCCTACTTCAGCGCTTCCTGCGCGGCGAACGTTCGTCTCGGGGAGAGGATCTCCAGTACCTCGTGGTCCTCGGGGAGGAGCTGGGCCGTCACGAGCCGCCCCAGGAGCTCCCCCACCGCCGGCCCGAGCATGACCCCCTGGCCGCACATCCCGATCGCCACCGCGTACCCCTCCACCTCCGACGACCACCCCACCAGGGGGGAGCCGTCGGGGGTCATGGGGTACAGGCCCCGCCACGTTCGCCGGACCCGGACGTTGGCGAGCCGCGGCATGAGCTCCACCATCCGTCGGGCGACCATGGGAAGGAACGCGCTCGTCTCCCGGCAGTCCTCCCCGACCAGGGGGGGACTTGGGGAAATGCAGAACGTGAGCTGGCCCGAGGCGAGCTGGTGGAAGTAGTAGTTGGAGGACCCTGGGGCGGGGCGGATGTCCACGACCATCGGGTCGAGGAAGTGGGCCACGGGCTCGGTCACCCCCGCCTCGTGGGAGTCGGGGACGATGGGGTGGTCCTCCCCGACCATCCGCCCGATCTCCCGGGCCCACGCCCCGGCGGCGTTGAGGACAACCGCGGCTGGGTACCGACCCCGGTCTGTGACCACGGCCTGGACGCAGCCGTTTCGGACCTCGATTCCCGTCACCCGCTCCCGGAAGTGGAACTCCGCCCCCGCCCGCCTCGCCTCTCGGTAGTAGGCGTGGACGAGGAGGAGGGGGGAGAGGTGGCCGTCCCCCGGGCTGTAGGTCCCGCCGAGAAGCCCGTCGGGGTTCAGGTCGGGGACGATCCGGAGGAGGTCCCAGGCCTCGAGCCAGTCGATCCCCAAGCCGTAGCGGTGCTGGACGAGGAGGAGGTCCTTGAGGAGTTTTTCCTCCCGCGG
>CAKZSO010000002.1 GCA_937921255.1 Candidatus Bipolaricaulota bacterium | reverse complement strand
TGATCGGAGCGAGCCGACAAGGGACCTGCAAGGAACTCCAGGTGTTGCGCCGCGAGGGGCTGATCGAAGTGGCGTGGCCGAGGGTGTCCATCTTGGACGTCGGGCGCTTGCGCCGGCTCGGGTGACGAATGTCCTGCTCTCGGGAGAACCCTTGTTCCAGACTGCTCTTCGCCCTCCACATTCGCATAGGCGAACGCTGTCGTTCGCCGAGACGAACGGAATCGTTCAGCTAGTTGATCGACAGAGGTATCCAGGTGTCTTACTCTGCCACTGTTTCGACCATGCAACAGAAGAGAAGGAGGTGTACCGTGAAGCAGCCGTACGAGAAGCCAACTGTAGCACCACTCGAGGAGCGGGCGCGTCATTGTGAGTCGCCGGGGATCTGCTGTCCAGGGAAGCTTATAGACTAGATCGCAGCAGCTCGTGCCGACTGAAGTGCCTGACTTATCTGGACCCGCGTAGCCCAAGCTGGGCCAACGTCTATGCGGAAGGGGGCGTGTCATGAAACAGCCATACAAGAAGCCAACTATGGCACCACTTGAGGAGCGAGCACGCAATTGTAAATCCCCAGGGATTTGCTGTGCAGGGCAGGCTGTGGACTAGATCGCAGCAGCTCATGCCAACTGATGCTGATGTGTCTGATCTGCTTGAACACTCTCAGCTAAAACTCTGAGTTTGGTTGGGGAGTTGTAACCGCTCTACCGGAAAGAGGTCCGCGGTGGCTGCACAGCATAGTTGGGTATCCGGGAGGCGTGGGGGGATATGGATGCGCAAAGTGCACTGAAGCTCCGGGAAGATGTAAGGTGGGTTCTACGAGATAACGGGGGGTTCGTGTATTTCCCAGAGGATGGGAAGATCGAGGTGTTGAGTTCCACAGCGGCGAGAATAGCCCGGTCACTCTTGATGGGGTTGCCGGCGGAGACGGTTTTGGAACAACTGGTTTCTGTGTATGCTGAGGTACCTCGGCACCAATTGGAAGCCGATCTTCAAGACTTCCTTCATGCTTTGGAAATGAAGGGGCTGCTGGCAAGAAGGCCGACCACTTGAACCCCTCCATCAACTCGCTGTGGACACAGCACTGTGCTACTGGGTCTGGTGAGAAAGGAGGAACGAATATCGCGGGCGATCTGAATGGGTCCAACGAGATTCCCGAGGGGACCAGTCCAGTTGGCCCCAGTGCCGTTTTCTTGCACATAACCTCTCGCTGCAATCTCTGTTGCCCACACTGCTGGGTGGCAGCCTCCTCCGGACGGTCGACTGGCAACGGGCAGTCTACTGACAGCGTTCTCACCTTAGCTGACTACGTACGTCTTCTTGAGAGGTTGAAGCAAGGGGGCCTCAAGTTTGTGAAGATCACCGGTGGCGAACCACTTCTTGAGAAACGGTTGGTTCTCGGGTTGCTCGGGGCATGTAGACGGCTAGGGCTGTACGCGGGGCTAGAGTCGAATGGAACGCTGCTTAGTCCGAAGGTTGTAGAGCAGCTCAAGCGGCTGGGACTGAAGGAACTTGGTATCAGCTTGGATTTCCCGGACCCTGCTCTCCATGATGAGTTCCGCGGCCAGACGGGCGTATTCAGGGCAGCAGTGGATGCTGTGAGGTCTGCGAGCCGAATCAAGCTGAACGTGTCCGTCGTGACTTCGGTGTTCGCCACCAACCTACCATACTTGAGGCGGCACGCCGAGTTCACGCTCACAGAGATCCCAGCTGCGAACATGAAGGTTGCGGGCGTTGTGGGATTGGGACGTGCGAGGGAGATGAACGGCGGCCTCCTCGGTCCCAGGGAGTACCTTGAGATGGCAACAATCCTGCGGGAGCTAGGACGGCTGTTCCCGGACAGGATTGCTGTCGGGCTCCCATGGTCTCTCGTCAATCCCATGGATGACCCAGGTCTTTCATTCGGCAGTTGCCACGCCGACGGGACTATGGGGATCCTGCCAAATGGTGGAGTGTCATTGTGCGGCCTGGGAGTCAGCCGCCCAGAGGCGGTCGTTGGTAATGTCCTAACTCGCGACCCCCTTGCGATATGGCGGGACGCCGAGTTGTTTGTGTACCTTCGGACACGGTGGGGTCAAGAGTTCTCGGGAGTCTGTGGCGAATGCATCTTCCACCGGTACTGCGCGAATGTATGCCCGGCGTATGCCTTCGAGGTATATGGTTCGTTCAGTGCTCCCTTTCCCCCGTGTCAGCACCTCTTTGAGGAAGGTCTTTTCCCGGAGTACTGCCTTTTGGATAGCCCGGGAGGGGCATGACCAGCTGTACAGTGAGCGCCGTCTACCTCAGGTGCGACGAGCCGTGTGAGAACGGTGGCTGGAAGGCTGTGAGGTCTGGCTTAGAACAGGCAGCCCGCTGTGGAGCCAGGAGCTTGCTCATCAAGGCCTCTCGGCTTGTCGAGCCTGACCTGATCGCGAGAGCTGTTGACTTGTGTCGAGGGCGGGGCTTTTCCATCCGATTTGATGTTGCTCTAGACGACAACTGGGATAGTAGGTGGCGCGCAACGATAGAGAAGGGCGTGTCTCTTGTGCGGCACATTCCGCCGGAAGCATTGCCGGGGGTAAGCTTGCAGATACCCAGGTCCCTGGCCCGTGATCTGACTGTGTACGTAGAAGTGGAACATCGCAATCAAGGGCGGCTCGAAGATGTCGTGCGGACGCTCCTTGCCAGCATCGGAGTCAGCAAAGTTGTACTGTTCGTGACCATGAGACACGGATTGGGGTCTTCGGAGTATCTCTCTCTGTGCTCACGGGTTCGTGCGTTGGCAGTGCAATACCCAGGGCAGATCTGGGCGAGGATGCCCTGGGTGCTGCTCGACGGAGATACCTGGCGAGTGAGCCGACGCCTGTGTGATTACTCGCATACGATCGGGTTGCGTCTTGATGGTGGGATAGTCCCATGTGGCGCGAAGCGAAGAGCTGAAGACGGCATCCCTACTGTCTGTGACGCAAGACTTGAGGAGATACTCCGGTTTGACCCCTTCTTGGCCGGTTTCCGAGACATCGTCTTGCCTGACGATGTACAGGGCGTGTGCAGAAGGTGTGTATTCAGCAGATACTGCGCGAACATCTGTCCGGCTTATGTGTACAACACCACGGGGTGATTCACAGAGTCTTATCCGGAGTGTCAGCAGTTGCTGGCTGGTGGGCTGTTCCCTGAGTGTTGTCTCCTGGAGAACCGGGAAGCAGACCAACAGAAGGGGAGCTGATTCTGTGCGGCATCGCCTGGAATACACCGAGTGTGTGAGACCCAAGGCGAGAGAGGTGGAAGCATGGTTGGGGCAAATCTGTGGTCAGAGGTGTGCCTTCTCATGTAGGGATGTTGTGGGCACCATCTATGCCAGGCGAGCCGAATGGGATTCCTTAGTGACTCGGTACAAGGGGGGCTTGCGGCCGAATGCTCCGTCATGGGGCAGGTGTTTCAGCCATGCCGTTTTCCTATGCGCGGTGTTTCGAGCTCTCGGTTATGGGGCGCATCACACTCTTGTTGCCATCACATGCCATGACGGAGAGCCTTTTGAGAAAGCGCTGCATGCGACTGTGGTCCTTTGTGATGACGGTGGGTGGTACTGTGTTGACGTTACGAAACCAAGCCCCGAGGAAGCCATCTTGCCGATCGCTAACCTAGAAGATCTCTCGAGGACAAATCCTTACGTGTGTGTTTTCAATGACCAAAGCTGGCAGGTTGCCGAGGGGTGTGAGACATGACGGTGGCATATGAGGTTGTAGAGTTGACGAAGCGATACCCCGGGCCGAAGGAAGTGCTTGCCAACGACCGCATTGACCTCCGTATCACGAGTGGGGAGATCGTGGGGATCTTTGGCCCCAACGGGGCGGGCAAGACGACGCTCGTGCGGCAGCTGATGGGCCTGCTCCGACCCACCGCAGGCCAGATCCGCCTGTTCGCCCACGACCTCGTCCGCGAGCCCACGGCTGCCACGGGGCACGTGGCCTACTTCGCCCAGGAGACCCACTATTTCTGGTACCTGAAGCCGCGCGAGATCTTGCGGATCACGGGACGATTGCGAGGGCTCACGTCAAGAGAGGCGAACAGCCAGGCACATTCGTTGCTGACCAAGTTCAATCTAGGGAACCTGGCGGGGAAGACCCTGTCCCGGCTCAGCTTTGGGCAGGCGCGGTTCGTGGCGCTGCTCGCGGTGTTCATGGGAAACCGGCCGATCCTGATCCTGGACGAGCCGACAAACGATCTCGATCCCCTGCACCGGCGCGCCTTCTGGGACTACCTGTGGGAGGTGAACAGCCGAGAAGGGACCACCGTGCTCCTCGTTACCCACAACGTGCACGAGGCGGAACACGTGGTGCACCGGGTGGTGATCGTGGATGCAGGGCGCATCGTCGCCTCCGGGACGCCCGGCGAGCTCAAGGCGGGGCTAGAAGGGCAGGCGCGAGTGGAGGTCGCGTTGGCGAATCCCCTCGACGAGCACGAGCTGCCGACGTTCGCAGGCTGCGAGAGGCTCCCAGCGAAGCGGAACACCCTCTTGCTCCAGACGGCCCGGGAGAACGTGGAGGCGGTAATCCGTGCTGTGTACGACGGTTTCCCCTCAGGCACGGTGCGCGACCTGCGGGTCGTCCCGCCGACGTTGGAGGATGTCTATGTGCAGACTGCGAGGAAGGAGTGGGTGTGAGACGGTTATGGACTGCAGCGAGGAAGTTCGTGGTGGATAGCTGGGTGGTCTTCGTGAGCCAGGTGTTCGAACTCCGACACATGTGGGTCTGGTCGTTCGTCATGGCGAGTTTCTTCCCGCTCACGCTGCTCGGGTTCCTATTGCTGTTTGGTGGGGGGGCATCTGAACGTGTCCTCTACATTGTCACCGGCAGTATCACCTATGCTGTCACAATGCAGGCAGGGCTCTCGCTTGGCCAAAGAATCGGAGGCATGAAGATGCGGCGCGTGTTTGACTACTACGCCTCGCTTCCCATCTCCAAGGTTTCGTTCATCTGTGGGTTGAATCTCAATGCGGTGTTGCTCTGCGTGCCTTCGACCATAACCCTTCTTGTGATTGGCGTCCTTGCCTTCGATGTCCGCGTGGTGAACCCCTATCTCCTTCCGGTTGCCTTTGTACTGGGTGGTTTCTCCCTGGCCGGGGTAGGGGCGGTGATCGGTTTCTACAGCCGTAGTGGCCAGATCGCGGGCATCGTGACCCAGATTGCCAACCCGATTCTGGTCTTCTTCGCGCCCGTGTACATAGCTGAAGCTGCGTTGCCGGGGTTCCTTCGCTACACAGCGTGGGTGCTGCCGACCACACACGTGGCACGGCTCCTGCGGAGCGCGTTCGGGGAGGTCGTAGAAGGGACCGGGCAATCGGTCGCCATCCTCGTCGGGTTCATCATCCTCAGCGTAATCCTTGTCCAACGCGGGCTGGACTGGCGCGGCGATCGCCCGTTGGCCTGAGAGGCGTCGAGGAGGAAGAGATGTGCGACATGTTCCACAAGGTGAAGCGGACGTTCGAACGGAGCCTGCCCGTGACCGGGCACGTGCGGCTGGAGGTGCGCACCGAGAGCGGGGACGTGGCGGTGCGGGAAGGACCTGATGGCGCTGTCCGCGTCCGGGGTCGGGTCTGGGTCTCGGGACCTCGCGACGAGGTCCGGGAGGTGTTGGCTGAGATCGAGCGCCAGCCACCGGTCGAGCAGACCGGCGCCACCCTCCGGATCGGCGACCTCTCCTCGCGACTCGACGCGTGGGATAACTGCGCGGTGACCGTTGACTACTGGGTCGAGACACCCTCCGATACGGAGGTTCAGGTGAAAGTGGACTCCGGGGACGTGAAGGTTGCTGGGCTGCGGGGTCCGGTCGTGGTGAAGATCGATTCGGGCGACGTCGAGCTGTCGCGGATCGAGGGCGACCTCGAGGTAGAGGTGGACAGCGGAGACGTGGACGGAAGTCAGCTCCGCGGGAAGGCGCGGTTCGACTTGGACAGCGGCGACCTCGCGCTGCGGGACGTCCGCGGACCTGTCCGAGCGGTGGTCGACTCGGGGGACGTGGCCTTGGCCGATCTTGGTTCTGAGCTCGAGCTGAGCGTGGACTCGGGGGACGTGCGCCTCGCCTCGGCTGTGCCCGACGGGGCCCGGTGGAGAATCTACGCCGACTCGGGTGACGTTGAGGTCTGGCTGCCCCGCGACAGCCGGTGCGTCGTCGAAGCGGTGGTGGACTGCGGCGACCTCGACTGCGACCTTCCGCTGGTGGTGGAGACCGACGAAGACGGAGCCTCGGCCCGCGGAGCCCTGGGAGAGGGCGCCACGGCGCGGATCGAGATCTCGACCGACAGCGGGGACATCGCCCTCCGTTGGGGGGACCAGTAGCCGTCGTAGAGCCCATCGCAGTTCGGACGGCCTGCGAACCGGCCCGCGCGGTGTGTTGTTGATTGCATCTGCCTTCCGCGTACTTTCATCGGCACGGTCGCCCGGTCGGCGCGAGGATGAGGGGGCACGCCGTCCCCACGAAGCAGGTCCCTCGGGTGGCCCAGAGTTGTTTTTGCGGGGTGAACGCGGAGAGGCTATAGTCAAAGCGGTCGATGGACGACTCGCTCGATATCGTGATCCTGGCGGCTGGCAAGGGGACGCGCATGCGCTCCCGTCGCCCCAAGGTTCTCCACTCTCTGATTGGCCTTCCGTTGCTTGAACACGTTCTCCGTGCGGCCCGCGGGATTTCCCCGGCGCGGCTTGTGGTTGTCGTGTCTCACGGCGCCGACGAGGTTCGCGCGACGTTCACCGGGCGCGATGTGGTGTTCGTGGACCAGGGAGAGCCCCGCGGCACGGGTCACGCCGTTCTCGCGGCGCGCGAGGCGGTCGTCTCGGGCACGTTCTTCGTCCTTCCCGGCGATGTTCCGCTTGTCCCCCCGGACGCCCTGCGCGCGCTCGTTCGGTTCCATCGAGAGCAACAGGCCACGATCTCCCTCCTCACGATGGAGTCCCCCGATCCGGGGCCGTACGGCCGCGTGGTGCGGGGGGACGACGGACGCCCCGTGCGGGTCGTGGAGGCGTCGGACGCCACCACGGAGGAGCGCGCGATCCGCGAGGTGAACTCCGGGATCTGGTGCCTGGCGAACTCCTCCGAACTCTGGGAGGCGCTCGCTGGACTCACCACGGCCAACGCGAAGGGTGAGCTCTACCTCACCGACCTCGTGGCCTGGTTCTCGCCCCTGGGGAAGGCTGCAGCGCTTCTGTGGCCGGAAGCGGACGCCCTGTGCGGGGTGAACGATCGGCTGGACCTTGCCCAGGCCGAGGGCGCCATCCGGCGGAGGATCCTCGCGGTTTGGATGCGAGACGGGGTGACCGTCGTCGACCCGGCGACCGTCTACCCGTCTCTCGACGCCACGGTCGGGGAGGACACAGTCCTCCACCCCGGCACCCACCTCGTTGGGCGAACCGTGATCGGGGCGGGCTGCACCGTCGGCCCGAATGCCTATCTGGCGGATGCCCGCATCGAGAACGGGGCGCGCGTGTGGTACTCCGTGGTCGAAGGGGCGGTGGTGGGGGCCGAGGCCCAGATCGGCCCCTACGCCCACCTCCGGCCGGGGGCCCGGATCGGTCGGAGGGCCAAGGTAGGGAACTTCGTCGAGGTCAAACAGGCCACGCTGGGGGAAGGGGTGAAGGCCGGACACCTCGCCTACATCGGCGATGCCGAGGTCGGGGCGGGGGCCAACATCGGGGCCGGTGCGATCACCTGCAACTTCCAGCCAGGGAAAAAGGGCAAGTTCCGCACCGAGATCGGGCCAGGGGCGTTCATCGGTAGTAACGCGTCTCTGATCGCTCCGATACGGATTGGGGAAGGGGCGGTAGTGGGAGCGGGGTCCGTGATTACGCACGATGTCCCTCCGTTCGCCCTCGCCCTGGAGCGGTCGCCGGAGACGTTGAAGCCGAGCTGGGCTCGGACAGAGGACGAGGGAGGAAACGACGATGGCTAAACCGAAGGGGCTGGAGAGCATCCGGATCCTCTCCGGGAGGGCGAACCTGCCCTTGGCGCGGCGGATCGCGGAGATCCTGGGGGTGGAGCTGTGCGAGGCCGATGCCCCGGGCAAGCGGGGGCGGTGCTACGGCCCGGGGAGGTTCCCCGACGGAGAGGTGAGCGTCCAGATCCAGCAAACGGTGCGGGGAAAGAACGTGTTCGTGATCCAGCCCACCTCCCCCCCCGTGAACGAGCACCTGATGGAGCTCCTCGTCCTGGTCGACGCGCTGCGACGGGCCTCCTGTCGCGAGATCTGCGCGGTGATCCCGTACCTCGGCTACGCTCGCCAGGACCGGAAGATGACGGGAAGGGTTCCGATCTCTGCCCGGCTGGTGGCCGATCTCCTGGAGACGGCAGGTGTAGATCGGGTCCTGACGATGGACCTCCACGCCGGGCAGATCCAGGGCTTCTTCAAGGTCCCCCTCGATCACCTGCGCCCGGATCGCATGCTTGCCAAGTACATCTACGACCACCACCGCAGCTGGC
Organism: Candidatus Bipolaricaulota bacterium; assembly: GCA_937921255.1. Lineage (GTDB taxonomy): Bacteria > Bipolaricaulota > Bipolaricaulia > Bipolaricaulales > Bipolaricaulaceae > Bipolaricaulis. The sequence goes on along the minus strand of CAKZSO010000002.1, from coordinate 9,120 downwards.
TTGCGAACCTTACCGTCGCCTCCCCCGACATCGGGGGGGTGTGGCGCGCGCGGCGGATGGCGAAGCGCCTCGGGGAGCTCCTCCACAAGGACGGGGAGCTGCCGCTGGCCCTGGTCGTGATGCAGCGCGACGAGGAGCGGAAGAAGGTCGTCGTAAAGGACGTCATCGGCAAGGTCCGAGGCCGCGACGTCCTCCTCGTGGACGACATCCTGTCGAGCGGGAAGACGTTGGTGACCGCGGCCGAGGAGCTCGCCCGGAGCGGGGCGGAGCGAGTGTTCGCGGCGTGCACCCACGGCGTGTTCGCCGGTGAAGCGCTGAAGGTCCTCGACACACCGCGGTTGCAGCGGGTGCTCGTGACCGATACCATTGTCCACCGCGACGCCGTCCGCAAGGCCCCACAGATCGAGATCGTATCCGTGGCCGAGTTTTTCGCGGACGCGATTCGTCGCATTCACCGCCACGAGTCGATGACCGACCTGTTGGCGTACATGCCGGTGTGAGTGGAGGAGGATCGGGATGATGGTCAACGCAGTGCGGCGGCCCCTCACGGAGAAGGCAGGGGCGCTCCGCCGTCAGGGTTTCGTTCCGGCTGTGCTCTACGGCGGCCGCGTCGCTTCGCTCCACGTGTCGATTCGGGAGAAGGACCTGGTGAATCTCCTCGACCACGTGACCCGTTCGACCCCGGTCGAGGTCAAGGTGGATGGCAAAGACACCTACCACGTCTTCCTCAAGGAGATTCAGGTTCACCCCATCACCGAACAGTACCTTCACCTCGACCTCTACGTGGCCGACCCCGATCGCCCTCTGACGATGAACGTCCCGGTACGTGTTCGCGGGACGGCGCGGGGGATCAAGGACGGTGGGATCCTAGAGGTCGTTCACTCCTACATCCCCGTCCAATCGGTCCCGGCGAAGATGCCGGCGCGGGTCGAGGTTGACGTGTCGGATCTCGGGATCGGTGATTCGATCCTCGTCAAGGACCTTCCGTGGGCGGAAGGGGTTGTGCCCCAGCTCCCCCTCGACGACGCCGTCGTGACCGTGGCCGCGCGGCGGGCGCTCGAGGTCGAGGCCCCGGTCGCCGCGGAGGCTGCCCCCGCCGAGGCCGCCTCGGAGGAGGCGCCGGCGGGAGGCGAACCGACCTCGGCTTGAGGGCGGTTGTCGGGCTAGGGAACGCCGGACCGGAGTACGCGGCCACCCGTCACAATGTCGGGTTCTGGGTGGTCGAGCGCCTCGCCCGTCGCGGGAGATGGCACCGTCGCCTCCACCCGTGGGGAGAGGTCTTCCGCGGCCCCCTCGGCTACCTCCTCCGGCCGTCCACGTTCATGAACCGGTCCGGGGACGCCGTGTGGGAGCTCCTCACCCAGACCTCCCTCTCTCCCTCCGACCTCCTCGTCGTCTACGACGAGGCCGACCTCCCTGTGGGGGCGCTCCGACTGCAGGCCCGGGGCGGCCCGGGGACGCACCGCGGGATGGGGTCCGTCCTCTCTGCGCTGGGGACGACCGACGTGCCGCGGCTCCGGGTGGGGATCGGCCGCCCGCCCGACGGGGGTGATTGGGCCGACCACGTCCTCTCCCCTCCCCCGCCGGCAGAGGCGGAGGCGCTGGCGAGGGCCTCGGACCTGGCGGGCGAGCTCGCGGAGGAGTTCCTCCGGTCCGGGCTCGCCGTGGCCCTCGATCGGTTCTCCCGTGTGCGGGGAAGGCCGGACCGTATAATCTGACTGGAGGTCGCCGATGTACGAGAAGTTCTCGAAGGATTCCATGAAGCTCCTCGCCGCGTCCCAGGAGGAGGCGGGCGACTGGCGCCACCGCTACGTGGGGACCGAGCACCTCCTTCTCGCAGCAGCGCGCATGGAGGGATCCCGCGTGGCGCGGTTCCTGGACTCGAAGGGCCTCACCTACGAGCGGATCGTGCGGTTCGTCGAGCGCCAAAAGGGGCGGGGCAAGGTTCACGTCCCGCCGGACGAGCTTGAACCGACCCAGCGCCTGCGGCGGGTGATGAAGCTTGCTTACGAGGAGGCGCGGCGCGACGGGGTCGAGACGATCGAGCCCGAGCACCTCGTGTTGGGGATCCTCCGGGAGGGCGAGTGCACGGCGGCCGAGATCCTCCGCGCCCAAGGGGTGGACCTCCGCACTGCGCGCGAGCACTTTGCCCCCAACCGACGGGGGGGGGTGCGGGTCCGGACGAGCCACAGCCGGCTCCCTGGGGAGCTGGGGGAGTTCGGCCGCAACCTCGTCGAGGAGGCCTCCCAAGGGCTCCTCGACCCGGTCATCGGCCGCGACCGCGAGCTGGAACGGGTGATCGAGATCCTCTGCCGGCGGAAGAAGAACAACCCGGCCCTGATCGGGGAATCTGGCGTCGGGAAGACGGCGATCGTCGAGGGCCTGGCCCAGAAGATCGCCGCTGGCGACGTTCCATCCGCCCTTTCCCAGAAGGAGATCGTGGAGCTCGATATGGCGGGGATCGTCGCCGGGACGAAGTACCGCGGGGAGTTCGAGCAGAGGCTGAAGACGATCCTCAACCAGGTCATGAGCGTAGACAACATCATCCTGTTCATTGACGAGCTCCAGACCGTGGTCGGGGCCGGCGGGGCGGAGGGGGCGATCGACGCCTCGGCGATCCTCAAGCCCCCCTTAGCGTCGGGGGCCCTCCAGTGCATCGGCACGGCAACCCCCGACGACTACCGCAAGTCGATCGAGAAGGACCCGGCCCTCAAGCGACGGTTCAAGACCGTGTACGTGGACGAGCCGTCGATCGAGGACACGGTAAAGATCCTCCACGGGCTCCGGCCGCGGTACGAGGAACACCACGGGGTCCAGATCACCGACGATGCCCTCTGGCAGGCGGCCCGCCTCGCTGACCGCTACATCACCGACCAGTTCCTCCCCGACAAGGCGATCGACTTGATCGACGAAACGGCGGCCAAGGTCCGCCTCGCGGCCACCGAGCTCCCCCCTGAGGCGCGGGAGCTCCTCGAGGAGATCACCCAGCTCGAGGACGAAGAGGAAGCAGCTGTGGCCGATCAGAACTACGAGCTCGCCGCCCGGATCCGCGACCGGCGGGCGACCAAGGTTGAGGAACTGAAGAAGTTCGAGGAGATGGGCCGGGAGCCGGTGGTCCCGGTGGTGGAGGGCGAGCGGGTGGCGGCGACCGTTTCCGCGTGGACGGGGATCCCCGTCCGCCACCTCCAGGAGGAGGACACCGCGCGGCTCGTTCACATGGAGGAGAGGATCCACGATCGGTACGTGGGCCAGGACGAGGCGGTGAAGAGCGTGGCCCGGGCGATCCGCCGCGCCTACGCCGGGGTCAAGGACCCCCGGCGGCCGATCGGGTCGTTCCTGTTCCTTGGCCCCACCGGGGTCGGGAAGACCGAGCTCGCGCGGACCCTGGCCGGGTTTCTGTTTGGCGACGACGACGCCCTGATCCGGATTGACATGTCGGAGTACGTGGAGCGGTTCGCCGTATCGCGCCTCGTCGGCGCCCCGCCGGGGTACGTGGGGTACGAGGAGGCCGGGCAACTGACCGAGGCCGTCCGCCGCAGGCCCTACTCCGTCGTCCTGTTCGACGAGATTGAGAAGGCCCACCGGGACGTGTTCAACATCCTCCTCCAGGTGATGGACCACGGGATCCTCACCGACTCCCAGGGGCGGAAGGTCGACTTCCGGAACACGGTCCTCATCATGACCTCGAACGTGGGGAGCAAGCTCATCGTGGACCGGACCGGGGTCGGATTCGCCACGACCGACGTCGAGAGCGAGCAGGCGTACCGGGACATGAAGAGCCGGGTGATGAGCGAGGTGAAGAAGGAGTTCTCGCCCGAGTTCCTCAACCGCCTGGACGACGTGATCGTGTTCCACGCCCTTACCCGCGAGCAGGTGCGGGAGATCGCCAACCTGTTTGTCCGCAGGCTCCAGGACCGCCTGCGGGAGGAGCACGGGATCGAGCTCGTGGTGGAGGCCTCGGCGTGGGAGCTCCTCACCGAGCGGGGGTACGACGAGAAGTACGGGGCCCGCCCGATGGGGCGCGCCATCGAGCGCCTGCTTGAGGATCCCGTTGCCGAGAAGATCCTGACCAAGGAGTTCCCCGCGGGGTGCCGGGTGGTGGCCGAGGCCCACGACGGGGAGATCGCCCTCCGGAAGGACTAGTGCCCTACCGCTGCCGGGAGTGCGGCTACCAGTCTCCAAAGTGGCTGGGCCGGTGCCCCGGCTGCGGGAAGTGGGAGACGTTCGAGGAGGCGGCGGGATTGACACCGGGGACGAGCACCGGCCCCGGCGATCCCCCGCGTCCCCTCGCCGAGATCCCTGCCCTAGCCGGGGAGCGCCTTGCGACCGGGCTCCCCGAGGTGGACCGGGTGCTGGGCGGACTCCTCCCGGGAACCGTGGTCCTGTTCGGGGGCGAGCCCGGGGTGGGGAAGTCCACGCTCCTTCTCCAGCTTGCCGCCCGCCTTGCCCAGCACGGGAAGGTCCTCTACGTCTCGGGCGAGGAGGCGGTGGCCCAGGTCAAGCTGCGGGCCGATCGCCTTGGGATCTCCGCGCCCGCCCTCTACCTCCAGTCCGAGCAGGACCTCCTCGCGATCGTGCGAGCGGTGGAGGGGCTCGATCCCGCGGTCCTCGTGGTGGACTCGCTTCAGACCGTGCTCGCCCGGCCCGAGGGGGGGGAGATCGGAAGCCTCGTCCAGGTGCGCGAGGCCGCGGCTCAGCTGGCCCGCCTGGCCAAGGGCCTCGGGATGGTGACGTTCCTCGTCTCCCACATCACGAAGGGGGGCGAGTTCGCCGGCCCGAAGACGGTGGAGCACCTCGTGGACGCCGCGGTCCAGCTCGAGGGGGTCCGGGAGGGAGACCTCCGCCTGCTGCGGTGCCTGAAGAACCGGTTTGGCTCCACGGCCGAGGTCGCCGTGCTCCAGATGGGGGCGGGTGGTCTCACCGAGGTTCCCAACCCGTCGCTGTTTTTCGTCTCCCAGGATCGGGCTCCGAAACCCGGGGCGGCGATCGTCCCCGTGCTCGAGGGATCGCGGACCCTCCTCGTCGAGATCCAGGCCCTGATCGCCCCCGGGAGCGGGTTCGGCCCGCCCCAGCGGCGGACCGCGGGGCTCGATCTCAATCGGATCTCTGTCCTTCTGGCCGTGATCGAGAAGCACCTCGGGGTGCACGTTCGGGCGATGGACGTGTACCTGGCGGTGGCCGGTGGGCTCGACGTGCGGGAGCCGGCGGCAGACCTCGGGGCCTGCGCGGCGATTCTGGGGAGCGTGCGCGGTCGCGCCATCCCCTCCGACACCGTCCTCCTGGGCGAGGTCGGCCTGTCGGGGGAGATCCGTCCCGTGCGGAGGGGACCGGAGCGGCTCCAAGAGGTGGCGAAGCTCGGGTTCGGCCGGGCAGTGGCCCCCCCGGGCCCCCTCCCGAAGCGGCTATCGTTGGAGGTCGTCCAGGCGAAGACCCTGCACGAAGCGATGGAGGCGCTCGAGCTGACCTAGGATGGGCGGAAAGAGGGATCCGCGGCTGGAGTTCCTGCGGCGCACCGCGCCGGGTACCCCGTTGCGGGAAGCGGTGGACCGTATCGTGCAGTTCGGCCGGGGCGGGCTCATCGTCGTCGCTGATCGTAGCGCTGCCAGCCCGATCATCGCTGCTGGGTTTGAGCTCAATGCCCCGTTTACCCCCCAGGCGATCGTCGAGCTCGCGAAGATGGACCGGGCCGTGGTTGTGGACGAAGACCTGAAGACCATTCTCTACGCCAACGCTCATCTCATCCCCAGCCCGGCCATCCCCTCTCAGGAGACGGGAACCCGCCACCGCGTGGCGGAGCAGGTGGCACGGGAGATCGAACGGCTCGTGATCGCGATCTCCGAGGACAGCCGGCAGGTGACCCTGTTTCACGGAGACTGGCGGTACGAGCTCCAGGACATCCAGACCCTCTTGGCCCGGGTTTCCCAGGCGCTCCAGATCCTTGACCGGTACCGACGGGAGCTGCGGGAGCTCCTGACCGAGCTTGCCCAGCTGGAGTTCGAGCGTCGGGTGTTCCCGTCCCACGTGGCGGCCGTCCTCCAGCGCGCCCTGTACATGATCGAGCTCGAGCGGGATGTGGAACGAACCCTTGTCGAGCTGGGGTTCCACCGGGAGCTTCCGGAGCGGCACCTCACCGCCTTGATGCGCGGAGTGCGCGAGGAGATGGAGCTCCTCGTGCGGGACTTCAAGAGCGATCCCCGTCCCGCGGAGGAGATCGTGGACGAGCTCCTAGGCCTGTCTCCTGAGGACGCGCTGCGGCCCGACGCCGTCCTCCGGCCGCTCGGGATCACCACCGACCAGGAGATCGAGGAACCCATTCCGTCGCGAGGGTATCGGTTGCTGTCCAAGGTTCCCCGTCTGCCGATCTCTGTGATCGAACGGCTGATCGAGGAGATCGGGACAGTGGACAAGGTGTACCGCGCCTCGCGGCGACAGCTCGATCGGGTGAAGGGGATTGCGGAGGCACGAGCTCGGGCGATCGAGTTCGGCCTGGGGCGATTCAAAAACGGGTATACGGGAACGATGGATGGTTTCTGAGACGACAGATGCAGGCGCGTCCGTTGCCGGTTCGAAGGAATGAGGGAAGGGGGCGAGGATGAAGGAGATGGAGCGGATCGAGCGGGCGGCGACGGCGCTGTCCAAGTTGGGGAAGCCCGAAGTGGCGGTCGTCCTCGGATCGGGGCTGTCGGGGGTGTTCCCCCTGGGGCGGGAGCGGAAGCTCTCCTTCACCGACATCCCCGGCTTTCCGGCCCCGACCGTGGCCGGCCACGCCGGGGAGGTAGCGGTGGGGGAGGTCGGGGGCCGAGAGGTCCTCGCCCAGCGGGGGCGGATCCACTTCTACGAGGGACACCCCATGGCCGACGTGGTCCTCCCCGTCCGGGCCTACGCCCGCCTCGGGGTGAAGGCTCTCGTCCTCACCAACGCCTCGGGAGGGATTGCCCATGGCCTCGCGGCGGGGGACCTCGTCCTCCTCTCCGACCACCTGAACCTCCTCGGGGACAATCCGCTCCGGGGCCCGAACCTCGAGCCCCTGGGGCCGCGGTTTCCCGACATGACCGAGGTCTACGACCGGCGGCTGCGGGAGGTGGCCCACCGGGTGGCGGGGGAGCTGGGGATTCCCCTCAAGGAGGGGGTGTACCTGGCGACCCTCGGGCCCTCCTACGAGACCCCCGCCGAGATCCGGGCGTTTCGGGCCCTCGGGGCGGACCTCGTGGGGATGTCCACTGTCCCCGAGGCGATCGCCGCCCGCCACGCCGGGATGAAGGTCCTGGCGATCTCCTGCGTCACGAACCTCGCTGCCGGGGTGTCGCCGCAGCCTCTCTCCCACGACGAGGTGATCGAGACCTCCCGCCGCCGGGCGGGAGACCTCGGGCGGCTCCTCACGGCCCTTGCGCCGCACCTGTAGGTCGACGGTTGGTGGGGACAGGCCCACGGCCAGCGGTTCTGTTGGGAACGCGCAGCTCAGGGTTGTGGGCTAAGGAGGTACTTTGAACCTCATCTTCCAGGCGGCTACACTTGGGTTCGGACACTGTTATGGATGTGTATAGTTCAACCGCAACAAGGTCGGCCCTCCGTCCAGGGGGGGCGCGAGGGTGGACCGTGGCCCGAGTTCGATCGGAGGTGGTGGAGATGAGAAGAGTGGCGCTCGTTGTCCTGTTCTTGGTGACGAGCCTGGCGGTTCGGGGTTGGGCCCAGGACCGAACGCTTACGATCCTGCACACCAACGATACGCACTCCCAACTGGAGAACATGGCCCGCCAGGCAACGCTTGTCCGGGAGGTCCGTCTTCGGGCTCCGGAGGCCCTTCTCCTGCACGCGGGGGACGCGATGCTCGGCACGCTGTACTACACCGTACACCGAGGGGCCGCCGAGGCGTGGGTTCTCGAGGAAATGGGGTTCACGGCGATGGCCTTGGGGAACCACGAGTTCAACGAAGGACCGTCCGGCGTGGCCAGACTGGCCGAGGCGATCAGCTTTCCCCTCCTGTGTGCGAACTTCGACTTCTCGGGAGAGCCCGAGCTGGTCGGAAAGATCTTGCCCTACGTTGTCGTGGAAACGCGCACCGGCAGGGTGGGGATCCTTGGGATCACCACGGAGAGCACCTCCTGGAGCTCAAACCCCGGACCGAACATCAAGATCGGGGACGCCCTCGCCGCGGCCCGGGGGGCGGTGGCCGAGCTCGAGGCCCTGGGGGTGAACGCGATCGTTGCCCTGACCCACCTCGGGTGGGAGCGAGACCTCGAGCTCATCCAATCGGTTACGGGCATTGATATCGTGGTGGGTGGCCACTCCCACACCCTGCCCAAGGAGTACCCGTTCGTGGTGGAGCGGAAGCTCGTGAACATCAACACCGCCTCCGCTGAGGAGCTCCAGACCCTGCGCGGGATCGGGCCCGTGCTCGCCCAGCGGATCATCGAGTACCGGGAGGCCCGCGGTGGGTTCAAGACCCCCGAGGAGATCATGGAGGTCCGGGGGATCGGCCCGGCCACCTTCGCCGGGATCCGGAACCAAATTTCGCTCGTGGACGCCACCGTCCCGGGCCTCGTCGTTCAGGCCGGGGAACGGGCGGCCCACCTCGGACGGCTCACCGTGACCTTCGACGATCGAGGCGTCCTCCAGTCCTGGACCGGGGAGCTCCTCCCCGTGGAAGGGGTTCCGCTGGACCCCCGGATCGAGGCCCAGCTCGCCGAGTTCCGGGCGCCCATCGACTCCCTGAAGGCCGAGCGGGTGGGCGAGACGAAGGTGGACCTCGACGGGGACCGGGGCCGGGTCCGAACGCGGGAGACGAACCTCGGGAACCTGATCGCCGACGCAATCCTGTGGAAGGCCCACGCCGCGGGGGCCCAGATCGCAATCCAGAACGGCGGCGGGATCCGGGCGTCGATCCCCGCGGGCCCGATCACCCTCGGCCAGGCCCTGGAGGTCCTCCCGTTTGGGAACTACCTCGTCGTCCTCACCCTGACCGGGGACCAGATCCTGGCTGCCCTGGAGAACGGGGTCTCCCAGGTCGAGACCGTGGCCGGCCGGTTCCCCCAGGTGGCGGGCCTCCGGTTCACCTGGGACCCCACGAAGCCCGCCGGGAGCCGGATCGTCTCCGCCGAGGTCCTCACCCCCGAGGGGTAC
>CAKZSO010000001.1 GCA_937921255.1 Candidatus Bipolaricaulota bacterium | reverse complement strand
CCTCGTCCACAACATCCGCCGCAACGTGGACCTCACCGTGATCGCCCACGACAACCGGGTCTACGGGCTCACCAAGGGCCAGGCCTCCCCCACGGCCCCCTTGGGGTACCGGACGAGGGCCCAGCCCCAGGGATCTCCCTCCGCCCCCATGAACCCCCTCGCCCTCGCGATCGCCCTCGACGCCCCGTTTGTGGCCCAGGCGTTCTCGGGGGAGATCGAGCGGACGGCGGACCTCATCGCCCAGGCGATCCGCCACAAGGGGTTTTCCCTCGTGAACGTCCTCCACCCCTGCCCGAGCTGGAACCGGGTCCAGACCTTTGCCTGGTACCGGGAGCGGCTGGTGCACCTGGAGGAACGGGGGCATGACCCGACCGACCGGGGGGCGGCGTTCGCCGTGACGACGAAGGGCGGGGAGGAGATCCCGATCGGGGTCCTCTACCGGACGGAGCGGCCGACGTTTGGGGACGTCCACCCCGTCCTCAGGGGCGAGCCGTTGGGCCTCCGCCCCCTTCCTGTGCCGGATGATCTCCGGTCCCTGCTTGCTTCCTTGACCTAGGCTGAGCTAAGAAGAGCTCTCATGGTGCTGGCCCCAACACGGGGGGCCGGAGGTATAGCGGAGGCTTCGGGCTGGGAGGTCCTTGACCGCGGACAGGGCGGGCGGTCCGGTAGTTGAGCTCAGGCGGGAAAAGGGGGCCCCTGTGCCGGCACACGGAGTCGGGGTGGCCCCCCGTGGTCCCGCAGGGCGCCCTCCACATCTTCGACGGAGATCCGGCCCTTCGCCCCAGCTTGGACAAGCCGCGCCGAAAGCCGCTCCTGCCGGAGGCAGGTGGACCTCCGCTCCTCCGCGAGGGGCTCCCGGAGGCCCAGCTCCTCCCCCCGCAGGAAGGGGTTTTCGTGGACGAGGAGCGCGTCTTGGGGCTCCACCGGCATCGTTCCGGTTGGCGCCCGTTCGAGCGAGAGGGCCTGCCCGCACTTCGCGTCCCCGACGAGGAAGTGGGCCGAGCAGAGGCTTCCCCCCTCCTCCACCGCGGTCGTCGCCTCGGTGAGGTCGCGGGCGAGGAGGGCCCGCCACGTTCGGACGTGGAACGGCATCCTCTCCCCGTTCCAGCGATCGAGATCGGACACGAGCCCGTTGACGGCCAGGCCTACCTCGGCGGAGTTTCCCCCCCCTGCGACCCCTGCCTCGGTGAAGGCGAGGACCGTGAGGTCCCCCCCGGAGACCTTCACCCACAGGCACCGAACCTCGGGGAACCAGTCCCAGGTTTGGGTCAGGATGAGCCCACCCCCCGTCCGCTTGGGGAGGACGGCGCACGCCGTGCAGGCGGTGGCCAGGCCCCGGGACGCGAACCCGGAGTAGAAGAGATCGTAGCGGGCGCTCAGGGCGGTGATCTCCAGGAGGGGGAACCCGCGCTCCTCGGCGATCCCCTCGATCATCGCTGCGTGCGTGGGTTCGGGGTTGCCTGCTCGGCTGTACCGCACCTGAGCCCGCTTGGGGATCTCCGCGCGAACGAGCCCCGCTTCCTCTCGGTACCGGCGCATGTAGAGGGCGAGGTTTTCCGCGATGATCTCCTGGGCCGCCCGCCCGCGGCCGCGCCCGATCCCGCGCGGGGTTCCCCCGAGCTCCAGGACGGGCAGAGGCCGCTCACCGCGCGCCTCCCCCGCTCCGACGCGCCATCCGCTATCGGGCGAGGGGGAGGGCCGGCATGAACACGAGGAGGGCGCGCGCTGTTCGGGTAAGGGGAGCTGTGACGTGGGGGGTGCCGGGGCGGATGTGGACCATCTCGCGCGGCCCCAGGGTCTGCGCTTTATCCCCCACCTGGAGGTGAATCTCGCCCGCCAGGACGATCGCCCAGACATCGCTCTCGTCGTGGACGATCAGGGGGGTGGGCGTCTTCTTCTCGTCGCGGGCCCAGTGGTCGACGACCTGGACTTGGTGGTCGGGGCTGCGGTAGATTTCCCGCCCCTCCCAGCTTCCAACCGTCCAGGTCTCGCGCTCGGCGTCCCGGGTCACGGCCTCGACCGCCCTCTTCTGGGCTTCCTTGAGCTCCTGGTCTGCCGCTGCGGTGGCCCGGGTGTAGTCGTCGTAGGTGATCTTGCCCGAACCCACGAGCTTCTCCACGATCAGCTCTTCTTTTGTGGGGATGCCGAGGGCTGCCCGAAGGGCGGAGTTTCCAAACTCCTTCACCGTGATCCCGGCCTTCTTCTTGTGGGCCTTGAGCGCCCGGTGGACGTCGTCGTCCAGGACGAGGTGCTGGATCTTCATCTCTCCTTCCTAGGAGTGTTCCGGGTCTTGCTCGTCTTGGCCCCAGGTCCACCTAGGGCGTCGCGGGGCATTGCCTCGGGAGGGCTCATGAGCATGAGCATGGTCGTGCTGCGGGTGAGGGGTGCGGAGTTGTGGGGGACGCCAGGTGGAATGTGGACCGCCTCACCCGGCCGGAGGACGCGCTCCTCTCCCCCGATCCGCCACAGGACCTTCCCTTGAAGGACGAGGGCCCACGAGTGGGCTTCGCTGTGCTCGTGGGGGGTGCTCAGCGTCTTCTTCCCATCGCCTGCGCGATGGAAGAACAGGGCGTACCGACCGTCGGGGTCAAGGTGGATCGTCTGCCCCCGCCAGCTCCCGACGGTGATCGACGTTCCGTCGGGAGGCGGGGTGATTGCCTCGTTCGCGCGTCCTGCCTTCAGGTCGCGCGTTGCCGCGGCGACCGCCTGCTCATAGTCCTGACGGGTGATCTTCCCGGACTCGACGAGCTTTTCCACGATCAGCTCCTGTCGGGTGGGGATACGCAGCGCGGCGCGGAGGGCGGAGTTGCCGAACTCCTTCACCGTGATCCCGAACCTCTTCTTCCGGGCCTTGAGAGCCTTGTGGACGTCGTCGTCCAATACGAGGTGCTGAATCTTCATCTCTCTCTCCTAGCCAGCGGCTTTCGACCGGCGGGACCGGGATGGGGCCTTCTTGAGTGGGTCGGGGCACTCGCCCGGCTGAAAGCGCTCCGGCGGGGAAACGATCCCCAAGACGCACGTGTCGCGGGTGAGGGGGGCGGAGCAGTGCGCCACTCCCGGCGGGTAGTGCGTCCACTCGTAGGGACCGAGGACGCGTTCCTCCTTCTCAGTGCGGGCAAGGACCTTCCCTTGGAGGACGACGGCCCAAACGTGACTTTCCAGGTGGTAGTGCATCGGGGGCGTGACCTTCTTCTCGTCGCGGGCACAGTGTTCGAACACCGCGAACGAATCATCCTCGCTCCGGAAGATCTCGCGGACCGTCCAGCTTCCCACGGACACGGTCTTGGAGCCAGGGACAGGACGAAACGCCTCGATGGCCTTCCGCTGGGCGGCCCGGACGTGGGCCTCCGCCTCGGAGACAGCCCGCGCGTAGTCCTCGTGGGACAGTTTTCCCGTCTCCACGAGCTTCTCGACGATCAGCTCTTCCTTGGTGGGGATCGCGAGCGCAGCCCGGAGGGCGGAGTTTCCGATCTCCTTCACTGTGATCCCGACCTTCTTCTTGCGGGCCTTGAGGGCCTTGTGGACATCGTCATCCAGTACAAGATGCTGGATCTTCACATCTTCTCCTTAAAGTCCGTTGCGATGGTTAATGACTGTACAAGGGAAGGCTCAGTTGTGCAAGGGGCACAAGGGGCTCACCTGTCGGTGAGGTGAACGAATCGGTACACCGCACGGCGGCTCACGCCCAGGCGGTCCGCCGTCTCCTGGAGGGCCTCCTTGGGGGGGATGCCGGCGGAGAGGAGTTCGCCGTACACAGCGCGGGCGGCCTCGGCAGAGGGGGAGGCGTTGCCCTCGCCCTCAGGCGGACCGACCACGACCACGAGTTCGCCCTTGACCTCGGACCGTGAAGCGAGGTCGTGGAGGACCTCCGCTGCCGTCCCGCGGATGAACTCCTCGTGGACCTTCGTCAGCTCGCGGGCGAGAGCCACCGGACGCGAGCCCCAGGTTGCAGCCAAGTCTGTCAGGGTGGTCAGGATCCGGTGGGGCGATTCGTAGAACACGGTCGTGCACGGGACCGAGCCCAGCGCTGCGAGCGCCTTCCGCCGGGGGCCAGGCTGGCGGGGGAGGTGGCCGAGGAACAGGAACCGATCCATGGGGAGCCCCGACGGGACGAGGGCGGCGAGGAGGGCGCTCGGCCCGGGGACGGGAACGACGGGAATCCCCTCGGCCACGCACGCCCGCACCAGGGGGTACCCGGGGTCGGAGAGAAGCGGCGTCCCGGCGTCCGAAACGAGGGCCACGGATTTCCCGGTGCGGAGGAGGCTGACGATCTCGTCCGTCCGCTCCTCCTCCACGCCCTGGAAAAGGCTGGGGGCGAACCGGGTATGGATCTCGTAGTGGGAGAGGAGCTTTCGCGTCCGCCGTGTGTCCTCCCCCACGATCAGGTCGACTTCACGGAGGACCCGAAGCGCGCGCAGGGTGATGTCCTCGAGGTTCCCGATTGGGGTGGAAACGACGTAGAGAGTCCCCGGCATAGGGTGATTATCCCCCCTCCTCCATCCCGGCGCGGTGCCCGCGACGGAGCTCTCACCGGTTGCAGCCCCGGCGGAGACGGGCTAACGTTCGCTTGTGAACGAGCATCTGCGCGATTTGCGGTACCGGATCGAGCGCCTTGGGAAGAGCTTGGACGCCGACGGCCTCCGGAACCGTATCCAATCCATTGAGGGCGAGATGGCCCAGCCCGGGTTCTGGGATGACCGGGCCGCGGCCCAGGCCAAGGTCCGCGAGCTCGAGGCGGCGAAGGGTCGGCTCACCGAATACAACCGCCTCACCGCTGCGCTTGACGAGATCGAGGTCCTGTTCGAGCTGGCCGATGAGGAAGGCGACGAGGCGACGCGTGCCGAGGCCGAGGCCGCGCTGGCCAAGCTCGACGAAGACTTCGAACGGGCGCGTGTCCAGTTCCTTCTTTCCGGACCTTACGACAACAGCGATTGCTTTCTATCCCTCAACGCAGGGGCTGGTGGCACGGACTCCCAGGACTGGACGGAGATGCTCCTCCGCATGTACACGCGGTTCTGCGAGCGGGCGGGGTTCGCGGTGCGGCTGGTGGACGAGTCACCCGGCGAGGAGGCGGGCCTCAAGTCGGCGACCCTCGAAGTGAAGGGAAAGAACGCCTACGGGCTCCTCAAGGGGGAGACCGGGGTTCACCGCCTGGTTCGGATCTCCCCGTTCGACTCCGCCGCCCGGCGGCACACCTCGTTTGCCTCAGTGACGGCCACGCCGATCGTCGCCGAGGACGACCTGGTCATTTCGGAGGACGACCTGAGGATCGACTCGTTCCGCGCCGGGGGTCCGGGCGGCCAGCACATGCAGAAGAACGAGACCGCGATTCGGATCACCCACCTCCCCACCGGGATCGTCGTCGGGTGCCAGAACGAACGGTCTCAGCTTCAGAACAGGCTCACCGCGATGCGGATGCTGCGCGCCAAGCTGCGCGCCCTGATGGAGCAGGAACAGGCGCGGAAGCTGGACGAACTGCGCGGGGAGCTCGCGGACATCGAGTGGGGTCATCAAATCCGGTCCTACGTCCTCCAGCCGTACCAACTGGTGAAGGACCACCGCACCGAAGTCGAGGTGGGGAACGTCCAGGCCGTCCTCGACGGCGACCTGTGGCCGTTCATCTGGGCGTGGCTGGAACGCAGCGAGATCCCGGCCAAGGATTAGGGTTCCGTCCGTCTCACGCGCGGCGTCACTGAAGCACACGGACCCCGCGCTTCTCCAGTTCGTCCAAGGCCTCCCGCATCTCGGGCTTGAGGAGGATCCGCATCACGTTCACCACACGCAGGGAAGCGATCCCCAGGAGTGGTCTGAAGCTCGCCACCGGGTTGGCCGACAGGTCGAGGATTTCTAGGGGGAGCCCTGCAAGGGGAGCGATGTCGGAGATGTTGTTTCCCCCAAGGAGGAGGTCCCGTAGGAAGGAAAGCCCGGCCAGGGGCTCCACGGAGCGGATGGTGTTCCCCTGCAGGTTCAGTGTGGTGAGGTTCATCAACCCCCCCAGGGGGGAGACGTCCCTGATCCGTGCCCCGGCCGCGACGAGCTTCGTCAGATTCTCCAGTCCGGACAACGGTGCCAGGTCCGACACGGGGTTCCCCGAGATTCCGAGCGTGTGGAGCCGGGCCAGCCCGGCCAGCGGCTCGAGGGTCGCCACCCGGTTTCCGCTCAGGTCCAGGAACCGGAGCTCTGACAGGGCGCCGAGGGGCGTGATGTCCGCCACGGCGTTGTGGGCCAGGTCCAGGTACCGAAGATGGCCAAGCTCGGCCAGAGGACGGAGGTCGGAGACTCCATTCCCCAAGAGAACAAGCTTTTCAAGGTTACGAAGACCGGCAAGCGGGTGGATGTCGGAGATGGCGTTCTGCATCGCGGAGATCTCCCGAAGCTCCGTCAGACTCGCCAGCGGTGACAGGTCGGTGACCCCGTTGAGGTCCACCGACAGCCAGCGCAGGTTGGCCAGGCCGGAGAGAGGGGACAGGTCGAACACGTTGTTCCCCGTGAGCATGAGCCACTTCAGCCCCTTCAGCTCCGCCAGCGGAGCGAGGTCGAGGACCTCGTTGAACATGAGATCCAACCACTCGAGTTTGTGGAGTGAGGCCAGCGGAGCGAGGTCCCGGATCCGGTTGTGGGAAAGGCTGAGGCGAAAGAGGCTCGTGAGACCTTCCAGGGGAGACAGGTCCTCGATCTCGTTGGACGGGGCCACCAGCTCCCTGAGCTGGGCGAGCCCGGAAAGCGGGGAAAGATCGCGCACGCGGTTCCACCCGATCGAAAGCTCCTCCAGCGCGGAGTGGCCAGCCAGAGGGGACAGGTCGGGCACCTGGTTGTCGGTGAGGTCGAGCCTCTTCAGGTTCACCGCGGGCTCCAGGCCTGTGAGATCCTCGATGTCCAGTCCCAGGGCTTCGAGCTCCGTGAGGCCCTCCAGGTCACGGACCGTGAGATCGCCCTCGGTTTTGCCGAGCGCGGCACGGATCGCTCCCTCCAGCCCGGGATCAGGGACGACGACCGTCTCCGCTCCCCACGCGACGAGACCCCACACGAGCGCCAGCGCCACCACGACCATCGTCCTCATCGCGCACCTCCTCCGCAGTTCAGTATAGCAGGATCGACCCGCTACGGCCCTCGCCCGGTCCACTCCGCCTCCAGCGACACCCACGCCCGATCCCCGCGCAGGGACAGCGTGGCGCGCACCCCGAGTTCCCCCTTGCCCCGCGGGTCGAGCGCGTAGCGAAGTCGCACGCCGAGCGACGTCACCGGAACACCCACCCCGAGCACGGGCACGTCCAGGCTCCCCGAGGTGCTGACGCTGATCCAGGCGTTGGCCACGAACCCCGCTCCCAGACCCAGGGTGAACCACGCGTGGGGTTCCTCCTCTTGGCTCCGCAGGCCGACTTCCCCCACCAGCACCATCGGGTCGCGCAAGAAGCTCGCCGCCACTCCGATCCCGCCTTTCCACGGGTGCCCAAGCGACATCGAGACGCGGGGGTCCCACGGGTTCTTCGGATCGATCCGCCACTCCTGGAACACCGAGTACGCCACTCCACGCTCGCTGCTCGACAGGCGCTCCTCTCCCCACGGGTACCGCCGGACCTCGTCCAGGGTGGTCGTGCTCTGCGAGACCGCGACCCCTGTCCTCCATCCCTCGCCGAAGTGGACCGTTCCCGTCAAGCTCAGCCGCCACTCGTGCGAGAGGAGGGTGAAGCCGTAGGGTTGGCCGAAGGCGTCCACTCCGAACCCTTCCCGGCCGGACGGGGTGTAGCCGAGCCCGAGCTGCCAGGTGTACTCCCCTGCGGCCTCGTCCGGCCGCCTCAGGGGATCGATCGGGGTCTGGGCCCAGGGAAGGAAAGAGAACAGGAGGACGGCGGTCACGATCCCCCCCACCATGCGCCCTAGGGAGAGGGAGTTTCGCCACAAAACTCCTGCACCGCCGTGCGCGCTGAGGCCGCCGAGGACCTCTGGCCGACGGAGGACCCCACCCCAGCGGCCACCCAGGACACGAAGAGAATCCCTTCGTGCTCTTTGTGCCGTCCTTCGTGACCTTGGGGGTGTAGTTCGGGGTTGCTCTGCGATCTCGGCGCGCTCGGCGGTGAGAGCCTCGGAGCCTTTCCCCTTCAACCCTCCCGCGGCTGGGAGGGGACAGGGGGAGGGCCACGCCCTCACGGCAACCTCTCCCGGAGCCGAGCCAGGGCCGCAAGCCGTTCCTCCGCGCGCCGAAGCGCCAACTGCTGGCGCTCTTGGACTCGGAGGACCACCTCCGGCGGCGGGATCGGGACCAGCACGACCTCGCTGTAGCCTCGCTCATCCACGA